>JBHLNL010000045.1:0-21291 GCA_048941605.1 Promethearchaeota archaeon
TCTTCATGGTATAAAGCTTCACAATTAGGACACAGGAAAATATTAAATCCCTCTACTTTTCCTTTACATACCAAGCAAATTTTCTGCTCCCGATAATACGTAACTTCTTCTTCAGTAATTTGTTCAGGCCTCTCAACTATTCGAAACAACGAATCTTTAGTTATAAGCTTCTTTTTAACTTTCTTTTTACGCTGCTCGGGTTCTGCTCTTAAACCCAAATAAGCAAATATAGTGATTGTGAGTTGAATTATCGCTCTAATTATTGCACCTGTGTAACCAAAAGCATCTTCCAAATATGTATATCCATAAATCATATCGATGCCTAGAACAATCATACCTGTAGATAAATAGATATACTTCTTTCTAATCATCCCTTTTATCCCAAAAGCTTTGTATAGAAGTCCAACTCCGATGAATACAATATAGGACGCGGAAAAAGCCATAAACCTCCAGGGAAAGATTTGGCCAAATTGGTATAAGGCAAAGTGAACTTGTACTAGGGCTTCTCCTGGTGTTACAGGATATATAATAATATGAGGCGTCCAATGAATTATAAATAGATCTAATAAATAGAGTGTATTCAGAATTAAAATTAGAGATAAAAAATACCATTTCTTTTTTGGTATTAATATTTCAGCAAAAACATAAACGAAAAAAATATTAGTAATAACAGCAGGTCCCCAAACTAAATAAAATTTTAATTGGCCGTCCATATTATGTCCTGTTATAAGGACAGTTATAAAATCTATAAAAACTCCCAATCCTAAGCCATTAAATCCAATTACATTTATGCCATAATAAAAGAGGAGCTTGCTATTTGTCTTTCTTCCTTGGAAAATATAAAATAGTCCTAATGTACAACCCAAAAAAAAATTAACACTCTTAATAAGTGCGTTAGTAAAAGCTATATCAGTAAGCATTAACATTTTAAGTTGCACTCAAACAAGAATGAATTGTTAATATTCGCCTAATAAAGAAATATTTTTTTTGAAAAATCTCTCTTAAATAAAATCTATTTATACAATCTTGTATAAAAAGGTTACTAATTAGCCTTTTATCAAACTATTGTTGAAACTTTTAAAAATATGAGAAAAATACAGAATTAATATATAAAAAATTAAGAAAGCCTAAAGATAAAAATAATTAAAAAATGATTTTACATTTTTTTAAAGAGGGACCACAATGTGAGTCTCTGTACGGGAGACGCCCGTGATATTATGGATTTTTGCTAGAATTGTCTTAGCGATTGTCTCAACGTCTTTTCCTTCAACTTTAACGATAATATCAATCCCTCCAGTAACAGGGTAAGATTCTAAGACCTCAGGTATTTTTTCCAACTCCCTTACTACAGATTCTACGAATCCTGCCTGTGTATTCATTAAAACAAAGCATACAGTCAATTTAACTCACTTAATTTAATTTTTTTTTTAATTAAATATTATCTTATAAATTTAAAAATCTTTTACTCAAGTAATTCCTTTAATATTTTTCATGCATGGATTAAATTCTACACTGTTTAAATATTATTTATGAATATTCTAATTTTATCTATAATAATATTAGATTAATTTGAAAATTTTGAGAATAGAAGATTATGAGCGAAATTAAAAACGTTTCAGTGATAGGAGCGGGGTTTACAGGGAAGCAGATAGCAGCAACCGCAGCGTTACATGGTTATTTTGTAAGAATTTTTGATATAAATACAAATATTTTGGCAGATGCAAAGAAGTATATCAATGGAGTATTAAAGCGTAATAAGAAGCATGAATTAATTAAAAATGTAAGTTATTACGATAAAATAGAAGAAGCAGTTAAGACTACTGATTTAGTTATTGAAGCGGTCCCAGAAAATATTGAACTTAAAAAGAAAGTTTTTTCCCAGATTGACAGTACAGCACCCAAACATACAATAATCGCAACTAATAGTTCTTCAATTGCAGTTTCAAAGATTGAGGATAGTGTCATAAGAAAGGATAAGGTTTTAAATATCCACTTTTATCCGCCAATACCCACTCGACCAATGGCAGATATCATGCAAGGTTCTAAAACAAGCGAAGAAACATTCAATATTGGTAAAAGATGGATAGAAAGCATTGGATGCCATCCAATTGTATTAAAAAAAGAGATTCATGGATTTGTTTTCAACAGAATGTGGCATGCAGCGAGGAGAGAGGCACTAAATTTGTGGGCTGGAGGTTATGCAGATATTGAAACAATAGATTTAGCATGGAAAATATTTACGGGTATGAAAATGGGTCCTTTTGTACTTATGGATGCTATAGGTTTAGACACTGTTTATGTGGTTCAAAATAGTTATTATCATGAAAGTGGTGATCCTAAAGATAATCCACCAGAAGCTCTTAAAGAGATGGTTGATAGAGGAGATCTTGGGATGAAAACAGGAAAAGGTTTTTATATGTGGGGGAAAACAAAAAAAAATAATATCAAAATTTTCAAGTGAAATATTATTATTATAATTAATTTTTGATATTTTATAACAGAGTGATAAAATAAAATAAAAATATCATGAAACCAAATTTACTAGCAGATGAGAAAGTAATTATAACTACTGCTATTACAGGAGGAGCTCATGGAAAATGGTCAAATCCAAATTTACCAATTACTCCTGAAGAACAAGCAAAGGATGCATTAGAATGTTATAATGCAGGTGCTACAGTATGTCATATTCATGTTAGGGGGGATGATGGGTTGGCAACGGCGGATCTTAATGTATATAACAAAACAGTGAGACTAATAAAAGAAAAGTGTCCAATTATTACTCAAATTGGGAACGGTATCGGTGCTCACTTAGTATATGGTGTTAAGGTAAGTAAATCAGGAAAAAAATATGGTCAAGCTCTTAAAATGGCGACATTAGAGGAAAGGCTCAATTTATTAAATATAAATCCTCAACCTGATATGTTTACTATAAACGCTGGTACTTTTGAGTTTAGAACCAATATGAAGGGCATGGAAACATCTTCAATTTTCAATAATCCGATTAACTTTAACAAAAAATTTGTAAATGGTTGTAAAAAGATTGGCGTTGGAATTGAAATTGAAGTATATGATACAAGCCATATAGCAAATGTTATGGAATTAATCGATATGGGAGTATTTCAACCAAATGAAAAGCTTCACTTCAGCATTGTATTAGGCATTAAAGGTGGTACTCCAGCTACAGTTAGAAATCTTTTAAATATGGTTGATTTAATTCCTGAAGGATCTACATGGCAAGTTGTTACTATTGGGCGATATAATCTTAGAACAACAATGATAGCTATGTCTATGGGGGGAAATATTAGAACCGGTCTTGAAGATACAGTCTATTATCGAAAAGGTGAACTTGCTAAAAGTAATGCCCAGTTAGTTGAAAGAATGGTTCGATTAGCAAAAGAACTTGAAAGAGAAGTAGCAGATATAGATGAAACAAAACAAAAACTAGGATTAAAATAATTAATTTTAATTACACTCATTTTAGAGATATTTCGTTAAGACATTTAAAAAAAAAGTAAAATAAGATTTAATTTTTATTTTAAACCCATTTCCTTCAATTTTTCAGCATTTTCTTTAATTCGCTTAGGAGTTAAATTATAAAATCTCCAGAAAACAAGGCAACCGAGAAAGATGAAAATCATTGGGATTAATGCCAGATGAACGTGAATACCCCAGAGGGCTAAGGGAGTTTGAGTACCAGGGAGCGCACCTTCAACAAATCCAGTTAAAGAGTGAACAATACCAAAAGTTAAAGCTTGTGCAACGATCCCTAAACGAGCAAAAAATTGTGAAAATCCAGCATATACTCCCTCTTCACGTTTGCCAGTTATTACAACTGATTCATCAATCACATCAGACATAACTGGAAATATCATGAACCAGAAACCTCCAAGACCTATCCCCCAAAACACCATTGTAATTATTATACCCCAATAATCTTCTAGGAATAGTAAAGGAAATGCAAAAACACCCAATAAAAGCCCTGCAATTAATATAATTTTCTTATTATTATTAACCTTATGAGCTAATTTGGTCCATAATGGGGTGGATAGTACTGCTCCAATTAAAAAACCTGCAAAAATCAATGTTGAGGCTCCTGCTGGTCTAAGTAATACATACTTAACTGTATAATCAAGTGAATTTTGCATTGTATTAATTAGGGAGAAATACATTGTATATAAAAACATCCACGCTAAAAATGATCGTTGTTTTAATGCATTCTTAAAAGATTTAAAGAAAGAATCTCTTTTTGGTTGTTGTTCAAAGGTACTGACATATTCCTGAACCATTTCTCGGTCATCTCGAAATCCCGGAATTGCTAAAAGCATAAAAACTACAGCTATTATAAAAATAAATAATCCCTGAATAGCATATGACAATAAATCCCCATAACTAAAAATTAATCGAGGTAATACTGCACCTAATGCAACTCCGACAACCCCTATTGGTACATATATTCCGCTAGCTAATCTTCTTTCTCTATCTGAACGAAATTTTTCAGGGAATAGAGATATGAAATTAACAAAGAACAAGGAATGAAATGTATCGAATAAACATGTTGTGAAAATAAGCCAAAGAAATACAAGCAAAGAACCAGATACTAGGATATTTGGAGGTGTGAAAACAAGAAAATAACTAAATCCAAATGGTATTCCTCCAAGCATTAACCAAGGAAATCGCCTTCCCCATTTCTTAGTGAATTTAAATGGACGATTTGTCAGATACCCTATAATTGGATCATTGAACATATTATATACCGCAAAGATGATTATCCCTAGAACAACTAGCCATCCATCTAAGCCAACTTGGTCCTCATAATAAAAAAAAACAGTAGTAGTGAATGCCATGCTAAGAAATTCTCTCGCTAAACTTCCAGAACCATAAGAAGCCATACTTGATTTGCTATGTTTTATTTCTATTTCTTTTTGTTCCATATTTAATACCAGTTTTTTAGATCAAAATATTAAATGTATTTTTTAATTATTAGTTAAAGTTATTTTAATAGTTTTCATTTTTCAATTTCGTTCTTTTTAAGTATTAAATTAAAATTAAGATTTTCAAAACTATGAAAATTAACCAATTAAAATTAAAAATATTGAGGTAATATGACAGATATAAATATTGAAGTTACCTATTTTGAAAAAGGTGGACCACAAAATACTTATAAAGCGTTAGAAATTGCTAAGAAATACGCTGATCAATTAAATATTAAAGATATTATTATTGCTAGTACTACAGGAAAAACAGCTAGTAATGCATTAGAATTGTTCAATCCAAAAAAGTATAATATTGTAATTATTACTCATTCATATTATTTTGATGGTATTCAAAACCGACAAGAATTTCCTGAAGATCTAATGGAAAATTTAAGAGATCAAGGTTTAAAAGTCTTTTCAGCAACTCATTCTATGGCAGGTATTGAAAGAAGTATGCGTAAATCATTGAATCAATGGTTACCTATTGAAATTTTAGCAAAATATCTTCGAAGTAATTTTAGTCAAGGTGTAAAAGTCTGTATGGAAATCGCAAGTATGGCAGTAGACGCTGGATTAATTACTGATTTAGAAAAAGATATAATTTGCTTAGGAGGCACAGGGCATGGAGCGGATACAGTATGTTTGATTAAGCCAATGCCTACTAGCCTTTTCGATCAACTGAGAGTTAAAGCATTATTAGCTAAACCATTATAAAAGATGAAACTGATTTAAGAAATTGGAATGATTACAATAGGTTTGATCAGAAAGATAGTATAAAGTAAAAATTAGCTAAATTAATTTAATGGAAGTAAAAAAATAAAAAAAAAGAAATACTAAATAATCATTAATTTTTTTCCTACTTTTTCTATAGCACTTAATGCCATAGTTAAATCTTCTTTAGTTAGTAAGGCATTCATTTGAACTCTAATTCTCGAAAGCTCTTTGGCAACCATTGGAAATACAATAGGCGTCCCGTAGATATTTTCTTCTTCAAAAAGGATTCTTGCTAACTCTTGAGCTTTTCCAGGATCTCCAATTATCAATGGAATTATCGGTGTTTGAGAGTTTCCAGTATTATACCCCATACTTTGAACTTCTTTTTTAAAGTAATTTGTATGTTCCCAAACTCTTTTTACATGTTCTGGTTCACTTTCCACAACTTCAATAGAAGCTTTATTAGCAGCTACAACTCCAGGAGGATGAGCGGTGCTTAAAAGATATGTCCTACTTTTATTTGCACAAAATTCTATTAGGTCTTTCGAACCTGCTACAGTACCTCCAAAAACTCCAAATCCTTTACTCATAGAACCACCTTCAACATGAACTTTTCCTTGTAAATTGAAGTGTGCTACAATACCTCGCCCTTCTCCAAGGACACCTTCACCGTGACAATCATCAACAAAAATCATAGCTCCAAAATCTTCTGCAACTCTAGCGATATTATCTAATGGGGCCATATCACCATCCATGCTGAATACACCATCAGTAATAATGCAAATTCTTCTAGCACCTTCTTTTTCTGCCTCTTTTAATTGTGTTTCCAAATCTCCCACATCACGATGCTTATAAATAATTCTTTTAGCACCAGATAATCTAACACCATCAATAATAGAACCATGATTTAATTCATCTGAGACAACAATATCAGGTTTTCCAACCAACATTGGAATTAATCCTGAATTAACAGCAAATCCAGTTTGGCAGAGAATAGATGCCTCAACTTCCTTGAATTCAGCAAACTTTTCTTCGAATTGTTTTGTTAGATCAAAAGAACCAGCTATTACTGGTACAGCGCCAGCGCCAGCGCCATATTTTTTTGTTGCCTCTATAGAGGCTTCAATTACTTTTGGATGTGTTGCCAGACCGAGATAATTGTTAGTGTTAAGCATTAAGACTTCTTTTCCATCAACCACAGAATGTGGTTTAGACCCTTTCTCAAGATATCTAATAATCCATTCAAGATTGTTCTTTCTTAATTCAGTCATTTCCTCTTTAAGAAAAGCAACAGGATCTCTTTTCATCATATCACCATAATTTTTTTTCAAATAAGAGAGTAAAAATATAATTTATGTGTATTTTGAAAAGTATTTTAGTTTTACTTATCCTAAAATTGGGGGTTAATGATGGGATTCTTATGAATAAACCTTTTTTTATGGAGTTAATTATGAATTATACAAACTATTTAATAAGTTAAAATCTGATAAAAATGAGAAGAATACTAGTAATAGGTGCAGCAGGACAAATTGGGAGCGAATTAGTACCATTTCTTAGAAAAAAATACGGAAACGACAATGTAATTGCTACTGGAAGAAAAACACCTTTACCAGAAGAGATAAAGAAGACTGGACCAGTAATTTATCTTGATGCTTTGGAAAGAAACACACTTTCTAGAATTTTCTATGAATATGAAATAGATACCATTTATCATATGGCTTCAATACTTTCGGCTACAGGGGAAAAAATGCCTCAAACTGCTTGGGATATAAATATGAATGGATTAATAAATGTTCTTGAAGAAAGTAGAAGATATAAAATTAAAAATGTAATTTGGCCAAGTTCAATCGCAGCATTTGGACCAACTACACCAAGAGACAATACACCAAATACTACAGTGCTACAACCAACAACCATGTATGGTATTACTAAGGTTGCGGGGGAACTGTTAGCAGAATATTATTATAAAAAATTTGCGCTAGACATTCGCTCAATGAGACTCCCTGGGATAATAAGTAGCGAAACACTTCCTGGAGGGGGCACTACTGACTACGCTGTAGAAATATTCTATGAAGCTATCAAAAATAAGAAGTACACATGTTTTTTGAGAGAAGACACTGTATTGCCCATGATGTATATGCCTGATTGTTTAAAATGCATGATTGATATCTTAGAAGCAGATAATTCTAAACTGAAACGTCGAGTATATAACATAACTGGAATGAGTTTTTCTGCAGGAGAAATTGCAGCAGAAATAAAAAAACATATACCAGAATTTGAAATTGATTATGAACCTGATTTTAGGCAAGAAATTGCTGATTCTTGGCCAAAATCAATTGATGATTCTATAGCTCGTGAAGAGTGGAATTGGAATCCTTCTTATGATCTCGCTTCTATGACAAAGGAGATGATAGAAATCTTAAGCAAACGGCTTAAATAAGTTCAATTATAGTTCAACAGTCCAAACTATAAAAATCATTATTATTTTGAATTGATTAAAGCAATTTTATTTTATAAATTTTAATAGAAAAAGAAACAAATGGATGATAATATTAATAATCTACCAATTGTAAGTTTAGATTATTGGTCAGATTTTGCTAAAGAATTAGTTAAATTTGTAAATTTAAAATCTAATGGTAAGATACTTGACGTTGGGACAGGCTCAGGAGCTTGCTTAATTGCAGTTGCAGATAAATTAGGTGAACATTGTCATTTAGTTGGTATTGATAAAAATAATGCTAAAATCTCCGAAGCAAGAAACAACTTTAAAGATATTGTTGTAGAAAGTGTTCAGTTCAGAACTATGGAGGCATCCAATTTAAAATTCGATGATAATAGTTTTGACAATATTTTATGCGGTTTTATAGGTTTTAGTGATTCTTATGATTTTGAAAATAACCAATTTATTGGCAAGAATGAAAAAATGAAAGAGATTTTTAGAGTGTTAAAACCAGGAGGAGAAGCTGCTTTTAGTACATGGGAATACCAACAAGATATTGAAATCGCAAGAGGATTGTTACAAAAATATCTCAGAGATAAAAATATGAAAAAAAATAATGACATTGAAAATTTGTCCATCAGTTATAGCAAAGAATCAATAAATGGCTTTAAATTGATTTTGAAAGATGCTGGGTTCAACAACATCAAGATTTTCTCTAAAAGTTATAATATTATTTATAAATCTGTTGATGAATGGTGGAATATGATGCAATATGCCGCTTGGGTAATGAAATATACGTTAAATCACGATTCTGATAAGCTTAATGAACTTAAAGAAACTTATCTACCACAGGGAATTAGTGCTTTTAAACAAGAAAAAGGGTATAATTTTCAGAAATCTGTAATTTTTGCGTTTGGTTCGAAATAATACCTATTTAATTTTTTCTTAATTGCTGTCTTTTAATCATAATTTTATTATAGAGATCTTCAGAATCTTTTGGGGGAATCTTTTCTTCTTCTCTTTTTTTGAGCTGAATTGCTTGCTCAGAACAAGTTGGAACACATACTCCACATCCAATACATCGTTTAGGAATAACTTCAGCTATATCAACGACAAGTTTTATAGATTTAAGATGACATCTATCTATACATGTACCACATCCTATACACAAATCGTGATCAACTTCCGCATAATAATTGCTTGTTATTACTCTTGATGGACGTGGTATAAGTGTTAATTTTGCTAAAATCTGACAACAGCAACCACAACAACAACAAATAAATTCTGGATTTAAAGCATTTTCAGATTGGAGTGCTAAACCATCGATCTCCGCTTTTTTTAAAATCTCTAGAGCTTCTGATTTAGTTATCGCTCTGGCCCATCCTTCATTTATAAATAATTGCCCTGTATTTCCAAAATAGAAACATGTCTCTTTAAGACTTGTTCTCTTGCATGGTTCTTTAACAAGATTTTTACTTTGACGACAAAGGCAATTTGTAATCCCAATTGGTTCTTCAATATTTTCTACTAATTTTCTAATCTCATTGTAATTTGCTATATATTGTTCCCGATTAATGCTTTGTTCTATCGGTATTGTACGAAATTGAAAGATTTTCGATCCTATTAATTCAGCACCGAAAGCACTCATTATATATTCTTCAACATCTAAGAATATTTCTTTTTTCATCTTATTTACTTGATATTCAAAAATTCCAACAATAAGAGGGATATTTGCATATTCTCTTTTACCATTTTTGATCTTATACTTTATCGTCCCCTTACTTGCCATATTAGCAAGTATTTTTTCTAATTGATCAAGTGATATCTCAATTTCACTAATTTTATTGTAAATATTCTCCGGATTATCGTACGTCCAACTTAATTTTGTAGCAATAATTGCCTCATTTTCCGTAAAAAAATGTTTTAATACCTTTAATTCAATTCCTGTTGGTGTTGCAGGAAAACCAATAGGAAATTGATCTAAGTGTAATTGTAAATTGCGATATTTGTCAAAATCAATTTCTGACATCTTCTTATATAGTAAAAATTCTCAATAAATCTAATAAAATGATTAAAATAATATTCATCATATACTTTTTTAAATGTAATTAATCGAGGATGAGAAAAGAATGAAAATTGTGTTTCATGAAAGGTATTATAATTCAGAGTATGCTTGGGACCCAGCTGCGTCTCCAGGACGATTAGAAGGAATTATGAGCAAAATTAATGAAAATAAAGAATATGAGATTATCACTCCGAAATCATCTACAGAAGAGGATATATTAAGAGCTCATACTCATAGGCATTTGCAAATTATAAAAAGAAATGAATTATTATTTGAATTAGCCTCTTTAGCTGCAGGTGGAGCGATTTTAGCAGCAGAAGAGGGGTATAAAGGTAATCCTACTTTTGCTGTTATAAGACCGCCAGGTCACCACGCTTCAGCAGATTCTTGTTGGGGATTTTGCTACTTTAATAACATCAGTATAAGCTTATTGAAGTTATATTCTGAGAAGAAAATCAAATCCGCGTTTGTATTAGATTTTGACTTACATACGGGTGACGGGAATTTAAATATATTGACAAACAGAAAAGATGATTTCAAAGTGAAAATTCTTAATCCGTACTCAAGTGGAAGGACTGGTTATATTAAAGAAGTTAAAGCTTACATGAAAGAATTAAAAGATATTGATATATTTGTAGCTAGTGCTGGATTTGATGAAGGTATAGATGATTGGGGTCACAAATTATACCCTGAAGATTATACTGAGTTAGGGAATCTAATGAAAATATATTCTGAAAAATTGTGTAAAGGAAGGCGTTATGCTTTATTAGAAGGGGGATATAATCATAATGTATTGCCAAAAAATGTAGATTCATTTTGTCAAGGATTCAAATAAAAAAGAAGAAATAAAAATTTTTATTTTTTAAAATAATTTAATACTTTCTGCATATTATGGTATGAGCTTTTAAGGGTAGATAAGTCATTAAGAAAAGTCATGTTTGTAAGAACCAGATGCTTCATTCCAACTTTGGCATATTCTTCAATCTTTCCTATTATTTCATCTGGAGTACCATGTAAAATATTATCATTACACATTTTATGTGGAATTTTATTTATTGCTTCTAAGATTGTTGTCCGATCATATTGAGTTGGAATATAATCAACTAATCCATAAAAATCCTTACCCAGTGGGTGCTCCATCCCATAATCATTATATACTGAGTCTGGAAATGTCAATAACATATTTTTAAGATAAGGGCTAGCAATTAATTCATCACATTTATTATGATCTTCATCAATAACAATATATGCATAAAATCCTGGTGTAATTTCAGTAGGATCTCTTCCAGCTTTTTTTGCTGCATTATGAATGTGATCAAGACGGTATTTATATGCTTGAGGATCTGAATATCCAGGAAGCCAGCCATCACCTAATCTACCTGTTAGATCTAACATTTTTGGTCCATGTGCAGCTATCCATATAGGAGGATACTTATTTTTCTCGAAAGGTTTTGCTGTTAAAACAGCATCTTTTAATTTCCAGAATTCCCCATCATAATCTACTTTTTTATCACTTTCCCAGAGTAATTTGATTATTCTTATAGATTCTTCCAACCTACTAACTGGTTTATCCCACTTTATTCCATATGGAATTACATTTTCTCCCTCACCGGTACCTATTCCTAAAATAACTCTACCTTTGGAAATATTATCTTGTGTAATAAGAGTTTGTGCTAACACTGCTGGATGCCTTCGAAAAGTCTCGGTTACACTTGTTCCTAGTAATATTTTATTTGTATTCCAAGCCGCAACAGCCATTATTGAATAAACTTCATGAAATATATGAGGATCTTCTTGGAATGCAGCTGCCTTAATAAGATCTGGAGTCCAAATTGATTCTGGTGTCCAACCCATTAAATGATCTGCCATCCAAACGGAATCATACCCAATTTCCTCAAGCCTTTTTATTTGACTAATTCCTTTATCGATGGGGCCAAAAATACTACTTTCTGTTCCAATTTTTATATCTGATATATCCATAAAACATCATTTACTTTAATTTATAATAATAAAAAGAATTATTTGATTTGGAAAAATGATTCCTCAAATTCAGGGTTATTTTGATATCTCCCTATAAAAAGTAACGGTGCTTTATCAAGATTTTTAAAAAAATATGATGGTACTTTAATTCCTACTTGCTTTAATGCATTCTGCACATCTTGAATAGAAGGAGGACAACCTTTGATAGCTATCATTTCATTAATATTGGGATCATCCTTATTTTCATTATAAATGCATTGCCCAACCAGGATTGTTTTATTCATTCCAGGGGTAGGTTTCATAACTTTACCTGTTAAAATTTCAACATCATCAAAAGGTTCACCTTTCCAAGCTGTTTTTATACCTGATAAAAGAATACCATTTAACCCTGAACAATATGTACACATTGTCTCATCATATTTATGATACTTAATACCAGATATTCCTGCTTTTTGATATGGAAGTGGTAATGTATTATTATTTGAATAAATATAATCCCATTCATGTGGTGTGGCTAAATCTTCAATTTTTTCCCCAAAAATATCAATATCAGAGAGATCAAGCGGACGATTTCTATCTTTTGCTGCTTGGAGCAGATGGGGAACAGCAGATGGATCAATATCCAATAAATTAGCACCAACAACATCAGCAGAGAATGTATCCGTTGAGGCAACTAGAATGTTATTTCTATGGGCTTTACCATCAAAAGCAGGTCCTCGTTCAAGAGTATAAATCCCATCAATAATTGTTAAACTAGGAGGTGTTTTATTTGCTAGTTGAGCGACATTAAAATGAAGATTTCTTATCGGATCAGCACTATGAAATTTTTTTCGTGAAGGAATGCTAATTAATCCTTTAAGATTTTTAATTCCTAAACTCACAACACATTGTGCATGAGTTTTAAGAACAGGAATATCAATTAAAAAGTCAGAATTTACCATATCTGAATTCATTTTTGCTGTTAACCCTTCTGTTAGCTCAATTTTCTCAAATGGTCTTTCAAAAATATTATATATTTTAATACCATAACGATCTTTTAGGAGATTATAACCGAGCTTCTCAAAAGCATCCTTAGCAGTCTCTGTATCCTTTGAATCTTCTGATACAATTCCTTCTCCAATAATAATATCATTAATTCCTTTTTCTTTAAGTAAAATTATAACATCTTCTATAACGCGTGAAGTCGTAATAACACCCCATTTTGGAAAATCACAATGCCGATTCCAATATACAATATTGGGTTTAATAAACACTCTTGCGTTAGATGGTAACTTTTCAAATCCATTTGCAAGTTCAATTACCTTACGAACTGATTCTAATGGTTTTTCATACTTAACAATAGAGACAATTGATTTACTCAATTTTTTCCACAAACTTTTTATTAATTTTATATATTGATTTGAATATTAAATGTTTTAAAAATTAATTTACTCTGAAAAATAGATAAATAATTTATAACTTAGACACAAGATCAAAACTCTATTTTTTGTTCTTTTCTCTCCATTCTTCTGCTAAGATCCCCATCAATATTGCATCATGGTAACTCCCATTAATCCAAATAAATTGTCTCCTTCTTCCTTCTTCCACAAATCCTACCTTTTTATAAGATTTTGAAGCACCAATATTGAAATCATACGTATATAATTCTAATCTATTTAAATTTGCAGTTTTAAATCCATATTCAAGTAGCAATTCCATCGCTTCAGTCCCAAAACCTTTATTTTGATATTCTTTTTCACCAATTACGATTCCAACTTCTCCAACTCTATTTTTCCAGTCAATTTTATGTATCCCACAGTTTCCAATTAACTTTTCTGAGCCATCTTCATTAGGAATGACAATAGAAAAAAGAATAGTATCTTCTCGGTTTTTCAGGTTATCCATCCATTCTTCTTCAGCCATCCTAGTCATTGGACGAAACTCTAGTAAATATTGAGTAATCTCAGGATCATTAAACCATTTGAGAAAAGATTCTATATATTCTCTCTTAATAGGTCCTAATTTGACTCTTTTCCCTCTTAACATAGAAGAAAAAAATCAAGTTTATAATAAAAAATTATCTATTCTCATTGATTTATTAATAAAGAAAGAAAAAAGAATGATTTTAGAAGGTAATATTTTTCTTACGGGCTATAAATTTTACGATCTCAAAAGAAACGATACAGATTAAAGAAATTAAGAAACATACCAACCAATCTAAACCTGTTAAAAACATAAACATAAAGTTGATTCCCCCATTAGCTAAAGTAACTTGGACACCTGGAATATATAATAAGGCAATTAAGATAAAGAACAAAAATCCAATTAGAATAAACATAAATTTGTTGCTATCTTCCTTTAAACTCTTTATTAAAGATTTATTTGGACGTCTAATTTGAAATACTAGAAATGATTCACAGAAAAACAGTGTTACCATAAGCATTGTTAAAGTCTTAGCATCTTTTAAAATAGGATCTGTAAGAGGAAGTCCTCCAAAAAGATAGGCATGATTAAAATCACCAAAATCTACATTTCCAAGAACAACTGGATATATTCCGCTCATAGTTATAAAATAAACAACAACCATGCTTATAGCAAGTAGGATGCCAAAGATTAATAACAGTCCTAGTATGTTTTTTGAAAGAATTTCTTCTGAATCCCGTGGTTTTTCTTTCATAACATCTTTGGAAGTAGTATCAAATGTAAGTATTAAGCCTGGAAATGTATGAAGTGTTATAGTAAGAAATATCCATTGTAAATAAAATTCCTCATTTAAGAAATATGGTAATTCTAAAATAACAAATAAAATAAATTGTACTATTCCCTCAAATATATTAATACAAATATAAAAAAATACAACAGCACGGATTCTTGCGAATATACCTCTACCTTGATGTATTCCTGTCACAATTGAATTAAAAGAATCATCTGAAATGACCATATCAGAAGCCTCTTTTGCCACATCTGTTCCGGTAATACCCATTGCGATTCCTACATCTGCCATATTTAAGGCTAAAGCATCATTAACTCCATCTCCTGTCATTGCCACTACTTTTTTTTGTTCTTGATATTTTTCAACAATATCCTCTTTATGTTCTGGAGAAACTCTAGCAAATACCTTAATTGGATTAAATTCTTTATATGACTTTATATCTTTTACCAGTCTACCTTCTACAGCCTTTTCCTTATCATCTATTATAATACCAATTTGCGAACCAATTGCGCGTGCTGTAGCAGGAGAATCGCCTGTAATCATTATGACATCAACACCTGCCTCATGGCATTGATTTACTGATTCTTTAACTCCTTCCCTTGGAGGATCTAGAATTGTTACAAATCCAATATAAACCATATCTGATTCACTAATTTTCCTACCTTCATCTCCTTCAGGTGGAATTATATCCATTAATTTATAACATAGACTTAATACTCTATAACCTTGATTTGCATAAAGATTTACAATTTCCATTACTTTATCTTTAATTTCTTCACTAAATTCGATTTCAGCATCATTATATATAATTTTTGCACAATGCGGAATTAAAATTTCACTCGCGCCTTTTGTGAAAGAATAATATCTCTGTTCACGTCGATAAATTTTAGTCATCCTTTTTACTAAAGAATCAAAAGGATATTCTGTAATAGATTCAAAATCATCAAGAACATAGTCACCCATACCCTTTTGAAATAAAACCATGAGTGCGCCTTCTGTAGGAGAACCAACGACATCCCATTTGGGAATCTTTCTCCCAGAAACTTCAATTTCATTTTTAATCAAAGCTGAATTGTTATTTAAAAATCCCGCTGTTAAAAGTAATTTTAGATAAGAATATTCATCAATATGCTTAACATAAATTGGATTTTTTGGATCATCCATTAAAATAATATCCCCCTCTGGCGAATACCCGCTACCAGTAGCCCTAAATATTGAACCATTTGTCCAAACATGCTGTATTGACATCTGGTTCTTAGTTAATGTACCAGTTTTATCTGAGCAAACTACACTTACACGACCTAAACTATCAACAGAAGCCAAATTTCTTATGATAACACCATAACGTGCCATTGCTAAAACTCCCGTAATCAAAACAATAGTTGAAAGTAGTGGTATATTAAGAGGCATTAGATCCAGAGCAGAATTCATGCTTCCTACTACATCAACATGACCTCTTGCTGCCCATAAAATCATCAACGTTATAAACCAAAAAATAAAAATTATCAAACCTAGCCATTTTCCAAAATGATTCATTTTCTGTCGTATTGGAATCTCACTGGTGCCTGCTTCTTCTAACCCATGAGAAATTTTGCCAATTTCAGTATCTCCTCCAATTTTTACAACAATTGATTTTCCATTCCCTGTACTAATGTAAGTTCCATAAAATACCATATTACTGCGTTCTCCTATTGTAATATCTTTTTTCTGTAAAGGATTGCCGGTTTCTGATTTTCTTACAGGCTCAGATTCTCCAGTTAATGATGCTTCATTTACAACCATATTATACGATTTTATAATCCTTGAATCTGCAGGGATCTTATCTCCTTGATTTAAAACCAATAAATCACCAACTACGATCTCTCTTGTGGGAATTTCCTGTTTTTGTCCATTTCTAATAACAGTAGATGTTGGAGCTGTTAATTCACGCAAAGCTTTAAGCTTTTTTGTTGCTCTATATTGTTGAATAATAGCAACCATACAATTTAGAAACACTATTCCTAGGGTCAAACCAACAAAAAATAGATTTCCTTCTCCTCCAAAGATCGCAGCCAAAAATAAAATCAGAGATCCAATAAGATAAATAACTATTAACCAGTTGAATAGAGGTGCTAGATAGATTTTAACAAAACCTTTTGATACTTTGGGAATTTCATTAAAACCAAATTTTTCTAATCTCTTGATAGCTTCTTTTTCAGTTAAACCTTTATCAGGATTAGTTTGAAATTTATCATAAACTTGTGTTAATTGAAGATTGTAAAAATTTTCTTCTGTAGATTCCATAATGAGTCTTCCAGAGTATTTTATAAAAATTTAAGATAATTAAAATCAAATTGTTTTCAATTTAATAAATAACCTATAATAATCATGATTTAAAAAATTAAATATTTCATTAAAAGAACTTAAAAATGAATATTTCTTCGCCTAGCAAAATACTTGAATATTTCAATTCCAACTATTCCTGGTAAGGCAAGCAAAATACAAAATAGCCAATCATCAAAGCTTAGGAATAAAAAGTTTAAATTTAAACCAAGGCCAAGTACTTCATTGATAGCGTTATTTACAGAAAATGAGAAACAAACCAATAAGATGTGAATTCCAAGCGCAAATAAACACATAAATAAGAGTGGAATACACATTTCTTTGGTTATGCTTTTATAAGCAGATTTATTTGGACGCCTAAAAGTCCAGATAAAAAAAGCTTCAAATATGTAGAGCGTTGTGATAAACATTGTCCTTGCTTTCATGTGCATTTGCTCTAAGATGGTAAATCCTGCTACATAACTTAAGGAAGGATTTGTATTCCAAGCATTGAGAGGAATTATTCCTCCTAAAGTAAGCTGCAATGCTAAAAATATACCTAGACCTCCTAAAGCTGCCTGTACTAAGAGAAGAACCCAAAGATTTCTATTCAATAATTCTTCTTCATTACGAGGGGATTCCTTCATGACATCTTTTGGATGACGATCGATTACTAATGCTAATGCGGGAAGGGAGTGCATTATACCAAAAATATATATATGCTGCCAATTTGAGGAGAATAATTGAAATCCTATTAGAGATTCTATGAGTTCGAAAGTGAAATATAATATACCTTCCATAATATTTGTGCACATAAAGAAGAAAATAATAGTTCTTATCTTAGCAAAAATTCCCCTTCCTGTTTTCACTCCTTGCTTAATAGACGAAAAATTGTCATCAGTTATAACCATATCAGAAGTTTCTTTAGCAAGATCTGTTCCTGTAATTCCCATTGCAATTCCTGCATTTGCTAATTTTAATGCAGGCGCATCGTTTATTCCATCTCCTGTCATAGCGCATATTAAATTTTGTTTCTGATAATTTTTTACAATAACTTCTTTATCTTTTGGCTCGACTCGAGCAAAAACACTAGCTCTGTTAAATTCTGTTAATGGCATTTCATTAATTTGGTTACCTATTGCGACAATATCTCCTTCTTGATAAATTCCCATATTAGAAGCAATAGTTTTAGCGGTCGCTGGATGGTCTCCAGTAACCATTACAACTTTAATTCCTCCCATTTGGCATTCTTCTATGGCTTTTTTAACTCCTTGGCGTGGAGGATCCATTATAGAAACAAAACCTAAGAATATTAATTCAGTTTCAGCTTGATCTCTATTTAAACCATTAATTTTTTGTAATCTTTTATAAGCAATTGCTAATATTCTAAAACCTTGATTAGCACGTTCATATATTTTATCTGAGATTTCTTTTTTAGAATTGTCTTTAAATGTATTTAATGAACCATTTATTTCGATTTGTGATGAGATTTCTAATATTCTTTCTGGAGCTCCTTTTGAAAAAACATAATCTTCTTGTTTATCTTCAACTTTGGTACAAATCGTTGTCATTTTCTTTTCTTCGGAGTTAAATGAAAATTCTTTCTTAATTTCATATTGTTTTTTAATATCATAAGGGTATATCCCAGCTTTTTCAGCTAAAACTAGTAGTGCAGCTTCTGTAGGGGATCCAAGAGCCCTCCTTACAGCTTTCTCCTTTATCCCTCTTAATTTTACTTTAACATCCTCAAACTCTAAATTTGCATTATTGTTAATTACAATAGAATTAAGAAATGTCAAGAAAGTTTCGTCATTATTTAAATCAATTGGATTATTATCCTTTAAAATCTCTCCTTCTACATCATATCCAGTTCCCGTAACATCATATTCTTGCCCGCTTATCCAAAATTTTTCAACTGTCATCTCATTTTTAGTAATTGTTCCAGTTTTGTCGGAAGCGATTATAGAAACTCGTCCAAGAGATTCAATTGCAGATAAATTTTTAATTATTACTCCAGACTGTGCCATATTTAATACGCCAGTAATGAGAACTAATGTTGAAAGCAATGGTAAATTTATTGGAACAATATTCATTGCCCTTATTATAGAATCTGTGAAAGCAGGAATAATTTCTTCTTGAAAAATGGCGATCTTAGCAAAAATTAAAATTATAAGATTTATCAGAACAATTATACCAAGAATATACCCTAATTTATTTAATTTCCTCGTAAGTGGAATATCCTCAATGCTTCCCATTTCATTGAGTGTTTGAGAAATTTTACCAATTTCAGTTTTTACTCCTGTATTTGTGATTATTGCTTTAGCTCTCCCTGTAAGAACATAAGTCCCCATAAATACCATATTTATTTGATTTTGAACAGAAACATCTCTATTTTCAATGATTTTATTAGTTTTTTCAATAGACTCACTCTCTCCCGTTAATGGAGCTTCATCAACAGTGAAGTTAACAAAATTAATTATTCTTCCATCAGCTGGAATCTTGTCTCCTTGATCTAATATTACGATATCTCCAGGAGCTAACTCTCTATTTGGAATTTCATATAGTTCTCCATCTCTTATTACTGATGCTTTTAGGGCAGTAATCATTTTTAGAGATTCTAAGGCCTTTTGCGCTCTGTATTGCTGAATAATAGCTGTTATGGAATTTATAATTACTACTGTAAAAGTAATAATTGTAGATTCAGGTGATCCAAGTATTGTAATAATAATTGCAGATATTATTAAAATCACAATTAAAAAGTTGAAAAGTGGTGCTAGGTATATCCTCCAAATTGATTTCTTAATTTTGGGTAATTCATTATAGCCTGACTTTTTATAGATATTCTCTAAATCAGAGGTCTTTAATCCGTAATCTGGATCTGAATTAAAATGTTTTATCAATTCATCTATTGGTTGGGAAAAAAAGGCTTCAGAAATTTCAGTCATTTTCAATTAAATGAAATTGTGTTTAGATTAAATTAAAAAATTATTAGATTAAAAAGTTTTTAATAGTATAAAATTGTTTTATTGCCCATATTATTCAAGATGAAACTCCTGAGGATCTCCTAAGAGATCTCTCAATTCATGATACTTTTTTCTAATAGTAGTGCTAGAAAACTTACTATATTTTTCAATAAGGCTTTGTGTAAATATCTTGCGATTTTCTAATGTCTGTCCGATGTAATAAATTAAACCCGCGACAAAAGCCTTATAATTAATGTTTTGGATATTTTCATATGTAATATAATTCAGGATTTTATCAACTATCAATTGCATGTTTATCTTTCTTCCTTCAAATTGAGCCTTGTTTAAAAAGAATTCTTGAACTTCTTCAAAAGGAATACTATTTAAATCCTTTTGAAAAACGATTTTTATTCTATTTTTAATTTCTTTTTCTAGATCTTTAATACTTCTTTTTTCTTTGAATAACTTCTCTGTCCTCCTTACTTTTAACATAGCATTATTAAGCATTTTTTTATTAATTTTATGACCTAATTCACTAGATATATTAATAAATTCTTCAATTCGGACATTAGTTGTATCTTTTATTTCCATCCATAAGATTGCTAAGAAAATTATCACCATATTTTGATAATTATGGCGATGATATTTATTATAACGTAAATATCTGTCTTTTATTTCTTGATTTTTCACATTATCAATATTTAATCCAATTCCATGACTTTTTAATAGCTCAATTGTCTTTTTTTGCTCAGTGAAATCAGATTCATAATCTCGAAACCATTTTTCAAGTGTTTTTATTCGTTCATACTTTTCTTTAATAATCGGATCTTGGAGAGCTTTTGAATCGCCAACTCGAATTCTTCTTTCATAATCCCTTTGCGAGTCTGTATAAAACTCACTTGTTGATGAAGTATCCTCAAAAGCTAATTTTTCCTCCATAATTAAACCACAATCCTGGCATACAATAAAACCACTATCTTGTTTTGTATTCTTATGAGAACAATCAGGAATTTCTGTTTCTAAGCTCTTCTTTTTTTTCAAGAAATAATCAATTCAAAAGTTTTAATTATAATAAAATAGAATTTGAAAAAACATTAATATTAAAAATTTTTATTAATTTCAAAAACAATAATAAGTATAATTGCATAAAAAATTTTCTTGCT
>JBHLNL010000046.1:0-21253 GCA_048941605.1 Promethearchaeota archaeon
TGGGAATATGATCCAACTTGGAGCTGTGTTAGTAAACGTTGAGTTAGATGGAGATAATATAGCAGATTATGAAGGATGTATAACAGATTGTCAGGTTTGTATCGATTCTTGTCCTCAAAGGGCATTAAATGGAATCACTGTCAATCAAAAAGCATGCAGGCAACACTCAATTTACCGAACAGAAAAAGGTTATACTCTAAAGAGATGTAATTTATGCCGTAAATTATGCCCAAATGCTTTAGGGATTAATTAAAAAAAGCAAAGCTTCATTTTTTGGACTTTTTCTTACTCTCTAAAGCATCTTTTAGGAGTTTTATCGCACAAAATTCTCCACACATACTACAAACGTCATCATCGATGGCATTTCCATTTCTATAATGAACTTCTCTTGCTAAATCTGGATCAATAGAATGCTTAATCATTCCTTCCCAATCTAAACTTTTTCGGGCAATATCCATCTTATAATCCCAATTTGAAGCTCTTTTACCGTATTTAGCTACATTTACAGCGTGAGCAGCAATTCTAGAAGCAATTACACCTCTTTTTACTTCTTCTTTTGTGGGAAGGCTTAAATGCTCTGAGGGGGTAACATAGCATAAATAGTCTGCTCCAGCTAATCCTGCGATTGTTCCCCCAATTGCGCTTACAAGATCATCATAACCAGGCGCTATATCAGTGACTAAAGGTCCTAAAACATAGAAAGGTGCCTCATCACACAAAGATTTTTGTAATTTTATGTTTCTCTCGATTTCATTAGCAGGTATATGCCCAGGACCTTCAACCATAACTTGAACATTAGCTTTCCATGCTCGCTTTACTAATTTAGAAATTTCTAGAAGCTCTTGGATTTGAACATAATCTGTGGAATCAAAAATGCAACCAGGTCTCATACCATCTCCTAAAGATAATGTAAAATCATACTCTTGAGCCATTTCAAGTAAATAATCATATCTACTATTATAGGGATTTTCTACCTCATTTTCTAAAATCCAAGAAGCTAAAAATGTACCGCCTCTTGAAACTACACCCATTGTGCGCGGGTGATCAATAAGATAGTCTATAATTTCCTTTGTCACTCCAACATGAATAGTGAAGAAATCAACTCCTTCTTTAGCTTGGTCCTCTACGACTTTAAACATATCATCTTCATCCATGTGGATTATAGCACCTTTAGTTTCTATTGCTCTTAAGGCAGATTGATATATAGGAACCGTTCCTATAGGGACTTTAAGTTCATCAAGTATAAGCTTTCGAATAGTTTGAATATTTGATTCAGTAATACCAGTACTTAAATCCATAACTGTATCTGCACCATATTTAACTGCTACTTTAGCTTTCTCCAATTCCTCATCAATATTGCATACAGTTTTAGAAGAACCAACATTAGCATTAATTTTTACTAGTAAACCCTTACCAATCCCAATGGGAGGATCTAACTCTCTTCTAGTTGATTTAGGAATAATTATTCTTCCTTTTTCAATCCCTCGCCTTATAAATTCGACATCGATTTGTTCATTTTTAGCAACAATCTCCATTTCTTTAGTAATATTCCCGTTTTTGGCAGTTTTCATTAAGGTAGACAATTCCTAGAACCTTCTCCAAATATAATTTCAATAAATCTCTAAAGTATTCTCTATTGCAAAATAATAATGATAAAATTATATTCTTTTGTTTTATCAAATAAAAATTCTATCGAGATTAAGTCTAAAAAAAAAATTTTTTGAATAAATATTTATACTTCTGGTGCGGTCATGTTTAGTATTTTATATGCCTCGTTGAAGTCCAATATTATTTCACATTTATATTTGAATCCTTCAATACCTGCGGCCATGAAGACATTCTGTTTATTTACATTATACAATGCTTCTTTTTCTTTTCCTCTCATTATATCAGCCATACTAATTGCTAAAATATTTCCATTCTCATCTGATAAAACCCCTATCCGCACATTTGTTTCAATTGTTTTATCAGGAGGATTGTCTTTCAGCCATTCTATGTATCTCTTCGCAACTTTATTTGATTGATCTGCGGGAAACCAAATTTTCGAAAATAGTATTGTTATAATATTCACCCTTAATATTTTCATTTTAATTAGATTTCAATGTAAGTCTAAGTATTATTGTTAACTATTTAAGAATTTACATTCTTGTTAAAGAAAATATAACTTTCCACCAAAAATAGTTAGATTAAATATTATAATTCTGTAAATCTTCTAATCAAATCCAATCTTTAATTGTTTTAGAAGTTCAATTAAAGATTCTGTTAATTTATAATCTTTTAATTCATCAAAAGGAACAAATTTAGCATCTAGAGCGTCATCTGCAGCCTTTGGTGGTTTTCTTGGATCACTTTCTATTTGCTCTACAAAATAATTGATTAAAACATAATGGAATTCAATTTTTCCTTTATCATCATACATAATTTTATCAATAATGCCCGCTAGTTTTGATACTTTAACCTTAAATCCAGTTTCCTCAAAGGTTTCCCTTACTGCTGCTACTTCTGTTTTTTCTCCAAGATCTAAATGACCCCCAGGAATGCTCCAATACCCCGCGTCTGGACTGTACTTTCTTTTTACTAACAATAAATGGTTATCCCGTATTAACAGAATTCCTACACCTATATGTGGACGCACTGGATACTTTCTAGTATCAAAAGCAGTTAAATCTTCTCTGTTTATCATAATTTTTAATAGATTTGTATGTATTAAGACTATTTTTATTTTTAAAATTGTTATATAATAAATTCATTACCATAAATTAAGTAATTAACCTAATCTTGGAATTTTGACTAATTCAGTAAAATATAAATATAAAATTATCAATATTAGAAACAATAAATCCAATTTGGATGTTTTAAAAAAAATTAGGCGACATTTGAATGAAATATATTTACCAAAAGAATAACAAAAATATCTTTTTAATTTTAAGCATACTTCTAGTATCCTTGTTTTCATTAAATATAACAACAAATTCTTACAGATCTTCTGAAGAAGAATTAAATTCTAATCAAGAAGATATAATTAACATTAGGCTTGCAGATCATAATATAATTTATACTCTAAACGGGAAAGAATATTTAGCAGAATATATAACAGAAGAAAAAGTACAAGATTTGAAAAAGGATTTAAAATTTGATGATACTGGGAGAAATGATAAGATTATTATAGATGGGCATGGGACTGGATATTCATTTAATTCAGAAGAAGATTTAGATTCTCTCATAGGAAAAATATCAATATTGGAATTAATTTCAGATAATAATCGTGGTTATAAAGCCACAGCAGATATCTCAACAGAAATTTATTTTCCTGTTGTTGGAGATCAAGGTATGCAGGGGTCTTGTACATCCTGGGCAAATGTATACTATGCTTATGGATATCTAGAAGCAAAAGATTATGGTTGGGATGCAAGTTCAGGGGATCCACAATATCTATTAAGTCCCGCATGGTCATATAATAAAATAGCTGCTTATGATTACGGTTCTGTTCCATCGGAGACTGCTGAACTTATAAAAGAATGGGGGGTTTCAACCTTAATTACAATGCCATATGATGATACAGATGTAGATAGTTGGGGTGGTGAAGATGCTTGGCGGGAAGCTCCTTATCATAGACCACTTGATTATACTTTAATTACATATGTAGGCTATAGTACTATTGATGTAATTAAAAGTCTACTAGATAGTGGAACCCCTGTAACAATTGGAATTGACGCATATCAATATTCTAACGGTTTAGATGATGGTATGAATGATTATATATTATCTTCAGATGAATATAACCCTTCAGGAGGATTAAATCATGCGCAATGTTTTGTAGGATATGATGATTCTATTTCAGAAGGAAGTGATGTGGGAGCTTTCAGAGTAGTTAACTCATGGGGAGATAGTTGGATGGATAATGGATTTTATTGGTTAACATATGATGCATTTAATGAATTTGGAGCTGCTTCGGGTCAGGAAATACTTTTCATAACTGACCAAATCGACTATAATCCCAACATAATTGCCACTTGGGAATTTAGTTCCGCACCTACTAGAATGAGTGATATTATAACATTGGGAGTTGGTCCTCATGGTAGTCCTTTAGATATGACAAATCCCCATTATGATTCTGACATTAATAACCTTTTTCCTGAATTTATGGCATTTGATATTTCAGATTTTTATTCATATTACCTAGCAAATAATGATGAATTATTTTATTTAGAAATTGGTTCATCTGATACGACAGGAATTATTTCTTCATTTAAACTAGAAAGATATTCCGGTGGAATCCTCCAGCAAATCTCTCAAGAATCTCCAGATACTCCTAAAGCTACTCCTGGGCATGTAATTGCTTCATTTATGTCTTTTGACCATGAATTAAAAACCATTTTAACTGTTCCAACTAATCCATTAATTTATAATTCTTACTCTATTAAAACAATGGTATTAAATAACGGGCTTAATACAGAAACTAGTATAAGTTTTGAACTATTTCTTAATGGTGTTTCAGTTCACTCAATAACAATTCCAAGCCTTCCAATAGGGGCAAATACTACAATCACTTTTTTATGGACACCTACAGAATATGACATTTATAATTTTACAGCATATAGTGGTCCTGTTCCCGGTGAAATTTATCTATTGAATAACGAAGATACTAAAATATTATATATATTGGCACCAATTTTTCATGATGATTTCGAAAGTGGTTTATCTAAGTGGGTGTCTATTACAGGTTTATGGCATTTAACTGATGATACTAGTGTCTGGTCAAATCCTTACCACTCTCCTAGACATTCAATGTGGTTTGGAAATGAATCTACCGGAAATTATGAAACAGGTTTGCGAGAAATTGGGGATTTAATCTCAACTCCTTTTAATTTAACTGATTCAAAGGCAGCATTCTTAGAGTTTTATCATTGGCGAGAAGGAGAGGGTTATGGATGGGATATTTCTTACGTTTATATCTCGATTGATGGTATTAACTGGGATCTTATATACGAAACAGATGAATATTATGTTTCACCATGGGAAAAAGTTTCCTTGGATATTTCTGCTTATAAAGGGAATGATTCAGTGCAACTACTATTCAAATTTGATACCATAGATTCAGTATATAATGATTATCGAGGATGGCTTGTGGATGATATAGCAGTCATGGGTACAGGCGTAGAAATTCCCCATAATTTACGAGTTTCTTTGGATATTCCTGAAAAAGTTGAAATTTCTAATACTTATACTGTTAATGCAACGATTACTAACATTGGTACGAGTGATGAAACTGATATAGACCTATTCCTTTATGAGGATGGAATTATAGTTGATTCGTTGGATCTTTCAAATTTACTATCTGGTTCAAGTCAAACTATAAATTATTTATGGACTCCAACTGAATATGGTTTATATAATTTTACAGCATATGCTCCTCCAGTGCCGGGCGAAGAATGGACATTTGATAACTTAGTAACTGAAATGATTCCACTTCACGAGGTAACTTTATTCGATGGGATGTATATCAATTATACTTTTTCCATAACTACAGGATATACTGGACCTGCGCAAGTATCATATACACAGATTTCAGACTCCAGGTTTCACGTCTTTTTGGACTCATATTTATCGGGGATTCATGCCATTGGTAATTGGGATGTATATACTCAAACCCGTATCATGGAAAATAGTAGTGGAAATTTATATTTTGGAGATGGTCTTCATACTCCTATTTGGATATTTACTGATATTTCAATGAATGACAAGATCTTTCTATCTGTATTTACTGAGGGAGACCATGAATTTAATGTATCAGGAGAAATTATATATGATATCCCTGGTTTTGGGCCTGTAGAAGCATGGAAATTAGAAGACTTGACTTTGCCAGGAGGACTTGCATATTATGAAAAAAAGACAGGTATCCTTTTAAGCGGTATAATCTTTTACTCTGGGGGAATGTATAGCTACACTTTCGATTTTATTAGTACAAATGCTGCATTTAATAAGATTGTATTCGATCACAATTTAAGGGTAAATCTCGATACACCGTTAAATTGTGAATTATATAATACTTATACAATAAATGCTACAATAATTAATACAGGTACTAATAATGAAACTGATGTAGATCTATACCTTTATTTGGATGATGTTATAGTAGATTCAATATATATTTCTGATTTCCCAAATGGTTCAAGTGAAACGATTTCCTTTTTATGGACTCCAACTGAATATGGTTTATATAATTTTACAGCTTATTCTCCCTCTGTCGTTGGAGAAACTTACATAACAGATAATCTACAAACAAAATTAATAGGAATCTACCAAACATTTCTCTTTGATGGAATGGTTCTGAACTACTTATTTACATTATTTGCTGAGACTTATTCCATACAGTATTCATATTCATATCTATCAGAAGAATTGTTCCATGTTGATTATATTGCTCAAACTGAATATGGGCCTCAAGCGGGTTTTTGGGATGTGAATATTAAAACACGTATTATGACTAATGCTTTTGGAGGAATTAGCTTTGGTTCGGGGACACATACGCCCTTGTGGATCTTTACTGAAATTTCACTTTATGATGTAATCCCCATAGCTGTTGATGCAGAGGGTGACCATGATTTTATCGTAGCAAGTGAATTAATCTATTATATCCCTGGTTTAGGGTCCATAGAAGCATGGTTATTAGAAGATTTAACTTTACCAGGAGCTGTTGCATATTATGAAAAAAGTAGAGGCATTCTTTTAAGCGGTACATTCATATATCTTAGTGGGATGTATAATTACACCTTTGAATTAGTTAGTACTAATGCATTCGGTAAAACTCTCACAATTACAACTCCTAATAGCTATACTTCATGGGAAACTGATACATCTCAGTTTATTTATTGGGTTTCAACTGGTTTAATCTCAAATATAAAAATTGAACTATATAAAGATGATGCATTTGTGATGGAAATTACTGGAGGAACTCTCAACGATGGACTATATTCTTGGACAATACCATCCACACTTGATAGTTCTACTCAATATCAAATAAAAATCAGTGATTTAATAGATCCTTCAGTATATGATTTCAGTGATTATTTTGAGATAAATACCCCTGCATCAGGACCAGAAATTATTCCAGGATATAATCTTTTTGTCTTGATAGGATTAATCGGGGTAATCTCTGTAATTATCGTTAAAAATCGAAAGAAAACCTAATCATATTTGTACAATTAAAATTTTTTTTCTTTTTATTTTAAAATTCATTTTAAAACCTAGAAAACTAAATTTCAAATTATATAACTTTTTTAATATAGTAATAGAATTTTGTTAAAAAGAAATTAATTAATTTTCTAAGGCCAGATTAAAATTGAACCGAGTATGGCCCAGTTATTGGCCTAAAAAGGGAATGCCGGAACGTGCTGAACCGTTTACTTGGATTATAAAAGGAAAAATGGCTGCTTCTTGGTGGCCAGATGCTAACTTATTCGAGAAATATAAAAAAGAAGGTATTAAAATTATTATAAACTGTTCTGAATATGATAATAGGAAAGACATTTCTAATCACTTTAAATATTTTCATATAAATATACCTGATTTTGGTACTCCTACAGATTCTCAATTAAAAAAATTTTTTGAGATCACTAGTTTATTTGAAGCAAATAATGATCCGATTGTAGTACATTGTGTGGCAGGTTGTGGAAGAACTGGGATTATGATAGTAGCGTGGGCTACTTTTAATGGTTATATTCCAGATGGATTAGATCCAGTAAAATGGATACGAAACTTTAGACCTTGTTGTTTAGAAACAAAAGAACAAATGGATCTAGCTAGAAAAATAGCTAGAAAATATCGAAAACAACATTAATGTAAAGTATTTAAGATTGGAATTTATTAATTTATTAAGAATATAATTTTTAGAATGCTGAATAATCGTTATTTATAGATGTCTATGCAAAAATCAGATTATATTTACATGATTATGGATAATATCATAGTATATCATATTAATTTACCCTCAGATCTTCAAGGAAATCAATTGCAAAGGCATCTTAATAAATATGATGATAAATATCTAGGAATCATTGCTGGGTTTGATAAAAATTTCTTAGAGCATTTCTTAATAATCTCAAAAGGAAAAACTCAAGAAGATCTTACCGAAATACTTAAGAAAATGGAGAAAATTTCTTTAATGATAGGGCCTACTGGTAATTTAAATTATCTAACTCCTAATCAAATTCAGTATATCCTTACTAAATTAGGTTCACTAAATTTAAACCAAATTAAAGAAGCAAAAATTAGCAAGATTGCTGATGAACAAATAGAAAAGGAGTTTGGGACTACACCTAGTGCCTCATCTACCTTAGAAAATCAACTTTCCAGTGCTGCTTTTTATTTACAATCAATTGGATATTCAAATCAAGAAATACAAGATAAATTTAATGAAGTTAGACAAGATCCTTCAAAGTTAGACGCTCTATTTACATTACAACCTAAGGAAATTTATAGTGTTCCAGCAGAACTGCAAGAAAGTGGTACAGCTCCATCTAGAGCCCAGAATTCTTCAAATACTCAATCAGCTTCAGTTAATAATAGTCAACAAGCTCAAAATGTAATTGAACAACATGTAAAGGCAATCCAACATGAGATATCCGGAGAGAGAGCTAAAAAAGTTGAAGAAATAATGCAACTTATAAAAGATCATGTCAGAGAGAGTATGAATGATAGTTATGAAAGAGTATTCAGACAAATTCATCCTGATCGATTAAATCGTGCTTTTAAAATGTTGAAAGATACAAAAAGGAAATCTAAAAGAATGAATCTTTATCTAGAATGGTTCTTCTGCTCCCACCTCTTATCTAATATAGAAGTCAAAGTTGAGCATTGGCAGACTAGTAGCGCAGCTGGTCATGGAAGTGCAGGTGTTTATACCGCAGGAATTAATTTTGGGCGTTATGATCAAATAATAAGAGATTTTCCAGACCCTAAATTGACAAAAGTTATCAATATTGCTAGGTATATATTACAGAATCCAACTAAAAAAGCGATGCAAAAGTTAGCAACTGATTTAATAGCCGAAACAGGCTTTGACGAACATCTCTATTTTACAGACTGATAGCACACGAAGAAAGTTCATTAAATATAGTAAATAAATAATTTTTTATAATTATACTTCTATTATAATTTTGAAAGTTTTTATTCAAATTTAAAAGTAATTTAAGATAGGGGATTTATTTGAAACAAGTAAAAGGCACAATGGTAGTTACGATTATTAAGTCAATTAAAGCTAATACTAATAAAAAAGATGAATACGATAAAATACTTTCAAACAAAGCTAAAGAATTTCTCAAGCAGAGAATTCTTAGTTCAGCATGGTATCCATTTGAGGAATATAGAGAATGTTTTGATGCTCTATGTTTTGTTGAAGTAAGAAATAATCCAGCAAATTTAAACCAATGGGGTCAAACTGAAGCAGAGCGTTGGCTTACAACGATTTACCAAGCTACTGTTGTTAGGGGAGATCCTCAATTGGCTGCCAAAAAATATGCCCGTTTTCATGAAATGGTTTTTAATTTTGGTAAAATAGTGCCAGATTTCATTTCTGATACAGAGATTGATTTTACTTATATAGATTTTATTCGTGATTGGGAAAATTTTTATCATATAGCAGTAGGATGGGCACAAAAATTTATTGAGTTAAGCATTAATAAGGAAATCAATTACCAATATCTGAATAAATCGTGGAAAGGACAAGGTTGGACAAAAATCAGGTTGTCTTGGTTGTAGTAATTCAAAAATTTTTTAGATGAAATTAAAGTGATTTTTATATACTGTTTTTCCTCTAATTATTGTTTCTAATACATGAATATCTCTAATTTTATCTTTTGGAACATCAAATGGATTTTTATCTAAAATTACCAAATCCGCTAATTTACCCACTTCTATACTTCCTTTTATGTCTTCCTCAAAAGAAGCATAAGCACCATTGATTGTATATGTTTTTAGTGCTTCTTCAATTGTTAAGCATTCTTCTGGAATAAAATTATTTCGAGTTACCAAGTTATAGAGCCCTAAAAATGGATTAGGATCTTCAACAGGACAATCTGAACCAGCTGCTAGAATTATTCCCTCATTAACTATAGATTTAAATGGATAAGTGTATTTACATCTCTCTTTTCCGATTCTTTTTTCAATCCAATCAAATTCTGAATAAAGAAAAGTTGGTTGACATGAAGCAATTATTCTGCACTCTTTCATATCTTTCAACACATCTTCAGTTAACAATGAAGCATGCTCAATTCGGTGTCTAGAATCAGCCTTGGGATATTCTTTTAAAAGTTTCTTATATAAATTCACTACTATTCTATTGGCTTTATCACCAATTGCATGAACGGCCATTTGATAATCAAGGTTATGAGCATTTTTCATTCTATTATAAAGTTCATCCTCATCAATGACGCAATATCCACTATTATCAAGTTGATCTGTAAAAGGTTCATTCATAAAAGCTGTTGATGTTCTTAATGTACCATCCATCCAAGCTTTTATACACCCTACTTTAAATTTACTATCTTGTTTTCCTCCATCCAATGGAAGCTTTTTGATTCTTCTCAACTTTTTTGGATCCGCTGTATAAACTATACTATAATAATTTTGCAAAACATCATTTTTAACGATTTTCAGGATTGGGATCGAAATACCACCTAAGTTTTCTATGCCTCCCTTTCTATCCATCTCAATAAGACCATGTATTGAAGTTATTCCTTTTTTTGCTAAACTTTTAAAAAAATGTGATGCCTTTTCTCTAATTATTTTGACCTCAGGTAGTTTAAGAATTGACATTATAAAGTTTACCGCTTGTTCTTTCAAAATGCCTGAGATCTCCCCTTGGTCATTTTTCTGAATTTCACCACCATCAGGTGGTATAGTATCATTATCAATTCCTGCTAGTTCTAATGCTTTACTATTTGCTACTCCTGAATGCACGTCATGACGAAAGAGAAAAACTGGATGATTAGGACTTACTTCATCTAAATCCCATCTTGTTGGAAAGATGGGGACTTTAAATTTTAGTTCATCTACATTAAATCCCAGAATCAATTTGTTTGGATCCTTCCCCCTTATAGCATTTTCTAAATGATCTTTTAATCCTTTAAGATCATATATTTCAGAAAAGTCTGGGAATAAAGAAACGAAAATAGCGCCAATAGCATGTACATGACAATCTATAAAACCAGGGAGGAGAGTTTTTCCTTTTAAATCAACCATTTTACAATTGTTTTTTATTTTTTCTTGTAACTCTGTTAAAGATCCTATACCAATGATTTTTTCCCCCTCTATGCAGACAGCTTCAACGCTAGGTTGAGATTCATTCATGGTAATAATCGGCCCGTTATAAAATATCTTTTTTTCCATTGCTTTTTCATCCATAATTTTGATTGCATTTTAATTTAAATTTCTTGAAAACTGATTTTCCTCTTATAATAGTCTCAAGGACTTGAATATTTTGAATATCTTCTTTAGGAGTTTCAAGAGGGTTTTCATTAAGTATGACAAGATCAGCTAATTTACCTACTTCGATACTACCCTTTATATCTTCTTCAAACGCGGCATAGGCAGCATTAATCGTATAAGTTTTAAGTGCATCTTCAATTGAAATACATTGCTCTGGAATAAATCCATTTCTAGTTACTAATGCGTGGAGCCCTAAAATAGGGCTAGGATCCTCAATTGGACAATCAGAACCCGAAATAAGCATTACACCTGAATCTAGAATCGATTTCATTGGATATGTATATTTGCATCTTTCTTTTCCCAATCTCTTTTCAATCCAAGTATATTCTGAATTAATAAATGGTGGTTGACATGATGCGATTATACCATATTTCTTCATATCTTTTAGTACATCTTCAGTAAGCATTGAGGCGTGTTCAACTCTATGACGATGATCTTCTCTTGGATATTTATCTAATAATTTTTTATATAAATCGACTACTATTCTGTTAGCTTTATCACCGATGGCATGAATTATAATTTGAAACCCGAGGTTATGAGCAATTTTCATCTTTTCATAAATTACTTCTTGTTCTACTACACAGAAACCACATCTATTAGGAGCATCTGAAAATGGCTCCCACATACATGCTGTTTTTGCTCCAAAACTTCCATCCAAAAATAACTTCAAAGTATTCAATTTAAACTTACTATCAATTTTTCCACCATCTAAAGGCTTTTTTTTTAATTTAGTTAATTTTTTGGGATTATCTGTACATATCATTGCATAGCAGTTTTGTAATATATGATCTTGAATTGATTTATAGATGGGAACTTCGACTTGGCTTAACGCACCTTCCTCTTTATCATAATCAAAGATTCCTTGAATTGATGTTATTCCTTTCTCAGCTAAAAAATTGAATGCCTTTATGGCCGTTTTCTTAATAACATCGGGTTTAGGAAGTAAGTATTTAACTGCTGTTGAAAAGACTAAATTTAATGCTTCCTCTGTAATTATACCAGTAAGATCACCATTCTCATTCCGACTAATTTCACCACCATCAGGGGCTATAGTGCTAGAATCAATTCCCATAAGTTCTAATGCTTTTGTATTTGCAATTCCTATATGATGATCATATCTTAATGCGAATACAGGATTTGGGCAGATATCAAGATCCCATCTGGTTGGTAAAATTGGGACGTCAAATTGTTCTTCCTTCAAATTGTATCCAAAAATTAATTCGTCTTGGTGCTTTTCTTTTGCTGATTGACTTATGACATCTTGTAATTCTGCTAAACTCTTACATGTAGAAAGATCAACATTTATTAAAAAAAATATTAAAGTGATTGGGTGCATGTGAGATTCTATAAATCCAGGAAGAAGAATGTTACCCTTTAAATTAATTATATCAAAGGTTTTACCCATTTTTTGTTTAATTTCTTCTATAGAACCTACAGCTATAATTTTTTCACCTTTAATTCCGACAGCTTCCACTAAAGGTTGCCTATCATTCATAGTTATAATTGTTCCTCCATAAAAAATACTCATCACACATTCAACCCCTTGCTTTTGAATAAAATTATAAATTCATGCAATTTAACATATATAAAGTTTTACTTATTTCTCTTAAGTTTTAATTCTATAGAGTTTTGGTTAGCTAATCTGTTAAGATTCTCTCTAAGAATTTTGGATTTTGTTTTAAGATCTTTTATATTGATTTTCTCATCCTTAATCTGCGTATTAGTTCTTTCTAATGCGTTTTCTAAATCTTCAATTAAGAGTAAAGCTGATGCAATACAATAGAAGCTTTTAGATCTACCTTCATTAAAATTTTCTAACATGTCCTCAAGTAATTCTATTCTTCTTTGTTGTTGTTTGAGGAAATGATCTAAACCTTTCTGCTTAATTAGTCTTAGATTTGAAAGCGAGACCTTATGAGATATAAAAGAATCATGTTTATCCCACATATTAATCTTTGAGCATGGAAATTCATTACAATCTGCACATGTTTCAAAACTATGCTTCTTTACACAACAAGTAATTATTGAACATGAAGGATGCTTATTACTAAAGTTATGACCAAAGCAACCAGGACATCTTGAGGGTCCTTTAGTATAATAAACTGGACATAAGCCACAATCTAATCCACAACAAGCTATTGTGGGATATTTTTTTTCTGGAAGCTCTCCTGCCATTTTTAAATTTCCAATTTCCAAATTTTGATACTTATAACTCACATTCCAAGAAATAAAAAGTTTATAAGAAAAATATTAAAATTATGAAACAATTCTTAGGATTAATCATTAGGGAAAAACTTGAAATTTTAAAATGAAAGCATCGATTTTGAAAAAATTAAATTTAATAATAGAAGAAGCTAATGCTTTTAAAGATAAAAATAATTTTCAAAAATCACTTAAAAAATTCCAAGAAGCATTAGATTTTATCAATTATAATGTAAAAGAAGAAGAAGAAAAAAATACAGAAATTGAAAATATAAAAAATGCTATTAATCAAACTTATTCCGTTCAAGTTGATAATGTAGTCCAAGGAGGAATACGGTTAACTGCTCAGAAAAAATTTGATAAAGCAAAGGAGGAGTTTCAAAATGCTCTTAAAATAGTTGATAACATCGATGAACTTGATCTTAAATTTACTGAAACTGAAGAAATAAATAAACTGATTAGCGAAAATGAGATAGAACAACTTCTCGCTAATGGACTTGTTTTAAAAAATAAAAATCAATTAGATGATGCTGTGGAAATGTTTAAGAAAGCATTAAGTATCGCAGAAATAATCTATAAATCAGATTTTAGAAATGAAGCATTAATGAGAATTAAAGATGAAATTGCTAGGATTTATGATTCCCAAATCGACGAAATTATTGAATTAGGTAAAAAATTTAAACAAAACGGGCAAGTTGATGAGGCTCTTAAATCATTTGAAAATGCATTAGAGACAGTTGAGAAATATTTCGATCCTAAAGCGAAAATGACACAAATTAAAGCAATCATGAACTTATCTAATGAAATTTATTCTAATCAAATTAAACCATTAACAGATGAGGGAAAGGAACTATTAAAACAAAATTCAATTGAACAGGCCACATCCAAGTTTAAAGAAGCCTTATCCTTAGCAAATAAAATGCATGATTCTGATCTAAAAAACCTTGAAGTTAGCCTTATTGCAGAAGTTTTAAATCCGATATATATTGAAAGAATTAATCCTTTGGTTGAAAAAGGAAAAAAAATCACGAAGAAAGAAAAATTTGAAGAATCAATAACCTCTGTTAATGAAGCAGTTGATCTTTTCAACCAAGCTTTTGATATAATAAAAACTATGGCTCAATCAGAAAGAAAAGAAAGTCAACTCAAAGAAATTAGTTCTTTAATCAACAATACATGTACAGCAGGAATTACTGTAATTAAAGATAATTCAATTCAATATATAGTTCAAAAAAAATATGATGAGGCTATTAGTGATTTATATATCGCTTTAAGTTTAGCAAAAAGAATGGTTTATCCAGAGGAAGAAAATCCAGAGTTGGAAAATCTTAAAAATTTAGTTAATAAAGTATATTTTGCTGAAGTTGCGGAAGTTGTAAATAGAGCAAATAAATTGGTTGAGCAAAAAGATTACGAAAAAGCAATAGAAATATACAACAAAGCTTTAGTGATGACAAACAAAATGTATTTAACTAATGAAATGGAAAAAGAAGTGGGTAAGATTAAAAGCCAAATTTATGAAACTGAAATAAAACAATTAGTAGGAAAAGGAGATTTAGCGGAAGAACAGAAATTAAAAGAAAGAGAGATCGAAAAACTCAAAAAAAGACTAGATTATGCTCAATCTATAGACGATCCAGAACGAAGAGTAGCAGAAATGACCAAAATTAAGAAGTTAATCGATGATGTCCATTCAGAGGAAATTAAAATATTAATTGAGCAAGGAAGTCAGTTAGCTGAGGTAAAGAAATACGATGATGCATTCAAATTCTATGAAAACGCTTTAAAAGTGAATGACATGATGGAATCGCCAGATGTTAAAAACAAGGATTTAATAAAAACCTCCTATAAAAACGAACTTATCAATCGAGCAAATTTTGAAATTGAAAATAAAAATTATGATAATGCTATCCAACATTGTAGGAGAGCTTTAGACTTAGATGATATTTTCGTAGAAGCCTATTATCATCTTGGTCTTGCATACCATTTAAAGAAAAAATATGATGCGGCGATCGAAAATTTTCAAAGAGCTGTTGATTATGATAAAAAGCATATTAATTCCTGGAAAGCTATGGGTTTATCATACGAGGCAAAGGAAGACTATGATAACGCACTTAAGAATTTGGAAAAATCAGTAGAGATTGACCCAAATTTCGCAGAAGGTTGGTATAATCTAGGTAATGTGTATAAAATAAGGAATAAATTTGATGAAGCAATTGAGAGTTATATTAAAGCTATTAATATAAACACTGAATTTGCAGAAGCATGGTTCTTTATGGGAAATGCTTATTTTGATAAAAAGGATTATAACAATGCTATTCAATGTTTGGAAAAAGCTATTAAAATAAATCCAAATCTAGCTCAAGATATTAATCCTCTCATTAAAGAACTAAAAAAAAATCTTGATAAACTCAATGAAAAGCTTTCTATGTATTTTATTAATAGATCCTCTTTCTTCTAAGTAATATCAAAGAAATCTTTTTATATTTAGCAAAAAAATTAAAAAAAAAAAGAAATTTTATTCAATTTTCTTTAAGTGTCTTAAACCCATAAAGAATATGGGTAGAGATATCACAAGATGCATAGAAATGAATATTATCATAGGATTCAATTCCCACCAAACGAGAGCAGGGAGATTATCTCCTATCCATACCATCAAGAAAATAAAACCCATAAACACTCCAATTTGGATACTTGTCAGTTTAAATATATTCATTCCCATATGTTTTCCCTTTTCTTCAAATGCTGGGCTGAAACCTTGTAATCCAATCGCTTCAATCAGTACCATTAGTCCATATGCTAAATAGGATATGAAGAAAACCACAATAGAAAATATATCAAAATTAAATAGGATTGTAAAAAAGATGGTTATTCCCACATTTAATATGAAATTAATAATAAACATCGCAATAATATAGGAATAGACTAAACCATTCACATTTCTAGGACTTCGTTTATATACCCATAACAAGTCTTTACTCCCCACAAAGATGAAGCTCCCAATCATTATGCCATAAAGCATCCCTCCCATGAACACAACCATTAGTTTTGGAAATCCACCAGATAGAAACTCACCTGGAGCTTCACTCATAGAAAATGAGAAGATTAAGCCATAAACACAAGTAATACCAATCAAATAAATTAACTTGGCGATATTTTGTTTTTTTCGGAAAAACTCCTTGAACTGAGTAATTACTAATCCTTCCCATTTTGTACCAATAATCCTTCTATTGAATTTATAAAAGATATTCTCTTTTTCTATAATTGAACTCACCTTTTCAACACCCCCTTCAAGCGTGTAAAAATTGTCTGCTTTTTTATACGAAATATATAAAATAAATAAAGGTACAAAAATTACAAGAGCTAAGCTCGTCCATATATTTAAGATATAGGCATTTAATAATGTTGTATCGAATATATAGAGAATAACATTAGAGAACCATAGAGGTGGATACCAAATAAGATAATTTTTAAGGTCTGGATGTTCCATGATGAACTGGAAACCAAATTGTAAAGCATAGATAAGTAAAACCATTCCAATTGAAAGGAATATCAATAATGCCTTAGCTATATCTCGTGCTTTTTCACTTTGAGCAATCTTGTGTTCCAACCAACTCATTATTATGGTACCAATTAAAGTTGCAAAAAACACAAGACCAAAAACACATCCGTAAATTACAAGGGTTTGTACAAACGTTAAGTTAAAAATTGGATTCAACATATTTACAAAGACTGGTGTGAGAGCAAAAACATAAGAGAAAAGTACAGGTATCTTTCCTAAAAATTCTCCCAAAAAGATATCTGCTGCGGTGGTTGGGGATGCTAATAGAATTTCTTTAAATTCTACCTCGCTCTGACGATATATGTTACTTAGAGGATAAAGCATAATCATAATAAAAAAGATCATCATCAACTGTTCAATAATCATCGCAATAGCAGGAATTATAAACGGAGAGATCTCCTCCATACCAACTAAAGTTGGCATAAATTGGTCAAAAATCAACGGACATAGAAAAAAAGCCCAGAAGAGGAGGAAAGAATATAAAATCAAGAAAAATGCTAACCGATTTTTGCGAAATTTGGAGGTTCTAACCCTTACTTCATTCTTAGCAATTTTCAACCATAAAGCCATGTTATTTCACTTCCTTTTCTTTTTTTCTTTCTTATTGAGATTTTCAGCATTTGGGCCATTTTCGCGCCATGATAATAAATCATCCAAACGTTTTACACCCATAATTTTAAGATATGCTTCTTCTAAGTCTTTTGCATTTTGAGACTCAATAATTTCTTTCGGACTACCTTGTAATTTCAGAGTTCCTTTATCAATTATTCCTATAATATCGCATAATTCTTCTGCGGCATCAAGTAGATGAGTACAGATAAAAATAGTCTTATCTGCTTTTTTTGCCAAATCTGAGATAAGATCCTTGACCATTCTCGATGCTGCAGGATCTAAGTTTGATGTGGGCTCATCTAAGAAGATAATCTTAGGATCTTGAATTAAAGCTGCACACAGACAAACCTTCTGTTTCATACCACGTGAATATCCCTCGAGTAAATCGTTTTCCCGCCCCTCAAGATCAAAAATATCAAGGAGTTCATCAATACGACTTGAAATAGTCGCTTTCGGTAAATAATACAATTCACCAATAAACTCTAAGAACTCTTTTGCAGTTAATTTTGAATATAAACCGGGAGATTCTGGTAGAAATCCACAGATCAGCTTCACATCATTTGCTTGGTTGAGAATATTATAACCACCCACTAAAGCTGTACCATTTGAAGGTGAAATAATTCCATTCAACATCCTTACTGTGGTAGTCTTTCCTGCTCCATTTGGCCCTAATAGACCATAGGTAGTGCCATATTTGATCTCAATATTTAAGTCTCTTACTGCAGTGATATCACCAAAAATCTTTGTGAGATCTTTGGTTATTATTGCGAATTCTTCCAATTTGTTTTTATCACTTCCATTTTTTATTTTATTTTTTTATATATTTTTAATTTTCAGCCTCTTTCTCAAATAGATCTTCAAACTTCATTCCTAATCCTGATGCAATTTTAACTAATAAATTATAATTAAAACGTGAGGTTAGCTTTTCATCATCTATCTCAGTCAAAGATGCTAATTTTTCGAGGTTAATACCAGCCACTTCAGCAACCTCTCTTAAATCTGCTAATGATTTGCCCTCCAAGACATCTTTTATTAATGGTTCCTGATAAAAAATTAACTCCAATGGTCTTTCAAAGATTTCTGTTAGTTTAAAAGATAAGGTCAAAGAAGGGTTGTAATCACCTTTCTCTAAATAATAAATTGTTTGGCGGGAAACACCTACTTTATCGGCCAACTCTTGTTGAGTAAGACCAAGTGCTTCTCTATACTCTTTCACATTTGACTTAATTCTTTTTACGAATTTCAGATGCTTCTCACCATAATTCATTTTTAAAACTAAAATAGTTAAAAAAAATTTTATTCAGATAATTTAAAAAGATCCTCAATCTTACACTTTAAAACTTCTGAGATTTTTAATGCTAATGCTAAACTTGGATTATATCGGCCCTCTTCTAAGTAATTTATGGTTTGGATTGGTACTCCTACTCTTTCAGCTAAGACTGCAGCTGTTATATTAGCATTTTCTCTTTTCTCTTTTATTGTTGTTTTTAAATATTCTCCTTCGCGCATTTTCGAAAGGATATAACTAATAAAATTATCAAAAGCAAGCTCTTCAGGTTTAAAGATCTTATCCTCTAAACCGCTTGGAATTTGAGAATATTTTGTCATCATTTCTTTTATCTTGTTCTCTATTATGTAAGGATCCTCAAGTCCTGGAATAAGACCTTCAGGTCGAATATAACCCCCACCACCTCCCCCGCCCGCACCGCTGGCTCCAGCAGTCTCTATTTTTACAGTATAGATTTTGAATAATCTATCGAAAATGCCATTAGCAATATTAATATTTTGAACCCGAGTATAAGGAATGGTCACTCTTTTTTTCGTAAAAACTCCATGGCGTATAATAATGTTATTTTCTGATACTTCAAATAAATACAGTTTGACATATTTATAGAGATACCAGATTGAGAAAATTAAAATGAAAATATAGGGCAATATTACAGAGTAAACTGTCAACCAAAGAAACAAATCAAATGTAAAAATAGTTGATTCAAAATAGTAGATTAACCAATAGGTTAAGATAGTCGGTAATGCATAAAATAGAATATACCCAATACTAATTTTAAGATTGGTTTTTTTCGCATAATTTCGAGATATTCCTCCTTGATATGTAAAATCTTTTTGACTCATTTTTTTTTCCTCCATTTTATTTTTAATATTTTTTTTATGTAAACTTTAATTATACTAAATTTTTGGCATTTCAAATCTCAAAATATCATATTTTGAAATCTTACTTGCTTATGTAATATTTATTTACAATCATATTTAAATCTATCGATCAGGATCCATATTTGTTATTTAGGGGTGTTCTCCTGTTTTTATTATCAATGTTAAGTCTACTTTACATGATCATATTTGAATTTTTATATCACTAGAACTGCCATCAGTTAATAATTTATATTATTTATTTAGAATTCTTTACTCATCTAAGTAATAGAATTTAAGGAGTTACTAAATTCATGTCTTTTCAATATGAAAAAGATCATTACGGATCTTATGCTGGATTGGCAATCAATCCCGAAAATATAAAAGAAGCGGATGTAATAATTCAAGGAGTTCCTTTTGAGAGTGCTACTAGTGGAAAAAAAGGAACGTCATTTGCAATTAATTCATTGAGACAGATATGTGGAGATCTTCCACTTATATCCAGAAGAGGAGTTTCAATTACAGATATGAAAATATGTGATGTTGGAAATGTCCCAGTATTTCCTTTGAATGCTGAAGCTACAAGAGAGAGCATTGAAAATTCTATCAAGTACTTACTCTCAAAAAGTTCAGCTCCAATCATCACTATAGGGGGTGATCATTCTATCGCTTATCCTGAAATCAAAGGTTTATCACCTTTAGGAACAGTTGGAATTATTTGGTTTGATGCTCATAGAGACCTCCTAGATAAAATGCTTTCTTCACGATATTCTCATGGAACAGCTTTAAGGAGATCAATTGAATTAAATGCTGTCGATCCGAAAAACATTCTTTTAATAGGAACGAGATTTATGGAACCAGAAGAACAATTATTTGTTGAAACAAATAATATTAGCGAATTAAGTCAACCGATGTTGGAAGACTCTGAAAATCCTCGAGAATTAGTAAAAGAGAAAACATTAGAAATTGCAAATCGTGTTGATTATTTATTCGTCTCAATTGATATTGATTGCTTAGATCCTGCACATGCTCCTGGCACAGGCACCCCTGTCAGTGGTGGAATGACCTCGAGTCAATTGATGAATTATATTTGGGATATTCCTGCTCCTTTTCGTGCTTTAGATATCGTTGAGGCATCTCCTCCTTTAGATGTATCAGGTATAACCATTAAAGCGGTGTTAGCCTTACTTACTGAAATTATAGCAAAAATTAAGCTTCAAAAGAATTAATATCTATTTGAACATT
>JBHLNL010000203.1:0-2429 GCA_048941605.1 Promethearchaeota archaeon
ATTGACACCAACTAAGGAAGAACTGATAGAACGAGAGAACCAACTTGAAGAAAGGAAAAAGGAATTAGAAAAAGAATTAGATAATATTGAAAAGGCATTGAAAAAGCAATAATCAGGCTATCCTTTTATCTTTCTGGAATACGATTTCTTTAATAAATGAATGGAATTAATTTTTTAGTTCTATTTTTATATTCTTCAAATTCTTTTCCAAATTTTTCTCCTAAAATTCTCTCTTCTTCAATTATACGCATTCGATATATTAAAAATGTATATATAAACATTATAATAAGTGTAATGATACATCTAAAAACAAGGCAAAATCCAATTGTTGCAATTAATCCACCAGAATACATGGGATTTCTGATATAATTATACACTCCTTGAGTAATTAATTGATGATCCTCTTCGGTGCTTAATTCTGCAGTTCCAAATCTTCCTATTTGCGCTCGTGATACTAGTATAAGCAAAGCACCAGTAAGATATAGGATAAATCCTAAATAACTGATAATGATATTATCCCAGAAAGGGAAAATTTGGGAAATAAGAAACTTATTCTCAAAAAAAGCCCCTATTAGGAAGAAAGGAGATGTCAAAAGCATCGATAAAATTAAAATATCATAAATTTTTGAAGCTCGTTTTTCTTTTGGAATTGAACGTATTAAAGTATCCACAAGAGTGAACATATAGGCAGTTAGCAAATATAGAACATAAATAGGAATCGAATATATCTCTGGTACAAGAATTATGTAAAATATGTTTTGATAAATGATGTAAAGAAAAATGAAAAGTAGAAGTTTTTTACCGATAACTTTCATTTTAATATTTAGTTTTTTTGATAAGATTATGGAATAAATCTATATAAAAATTTAGATTTATTTTAGCAAATATGATATTTTTTGAGTGATTTTCAAACGATACCTATTAAGCTTAAAATTAGTGAATTACAGCTAAAAACAATTACTTTAATTCAAATTGTAATTGCAGCTATAATTTCATTAATCTTTCAATTCCTTATACCTTTCTCATGGCAACCTTTAGACACTTTTCTTTATGGTGTTAAGCAACATGGAGATCCTGGCACTAATATAATAATATTTACTGTTAGTCAATGGTATTTTTCAATATCGTTGGCTTGGTTTATCTATCGTGATAATCCATATATAAATAATTTTTTAATTTATTCTATTGTACCACTTGGAATAATTGTTGTTTATGAATTATTCTTTTTATACCTCTATTATGATTACATTCATATTATTCCTGTGATTATTTCTGTATATTTGATTTGGAAGAGAAGAGAAACATTATCACAGAAATATGCTCTTTATATTATTCCTATAAATGTATCTTGGTTATTTTTAGTCTATTTCCTAAAACTTGCTTATTATAATGAAATTTTACTGATTTATGTTAGAAATGTTCTAATTTATCTCGTGCTTTGGAGTTTATTATCATTTTTATTTAATTCAAAGAAGAGGAATGGAAAAATTATTTGATGATTATTGCAGCTTTTCTCCACATCCTTCACAAAATTCAATATTTTCTGAGCTTTTTACTTCTTTACCACAATTAGAGCAAAAATTTGGCATTTCAGGTAAAGAAGAGCCTTTTGTTAATTTTTCAAATTTAAAAGTCTCTTTTTCTTCAACAGTATGTTCCAGTTCAATATTACAATTATCACAAAATTTAGTGTCAACCCGGAGATATTTTCCGCAAGAGAGACACCTGAACCATAACTTAAGACCACAATTTCTACAAAATTCACCATATTTACTCGTTGGAGCATTACAACGAGGACATATATTTTTTTCTAGCCAGAAGTAATGAGAGATCAACTGAAATATAATAATAAAAAAAAAGGATATAGGCAATAAAATCCACCAAAAGGGATTAATTAATAGCGATAAAACAAAACATAGGGATGTAATTATAATAAAAATTAAAACCCATAAACCTAAATAGCTCTTTTTCTTTATGCTTCCACCTTTAAAATTCACAGAAATGCCTTTTTTTATAATTTGTATAAATTATAATTTTTCCTTGACTTTAAGATATTTGGGTGAAATATTTACTCAAGATTAGTTTTGCAATACGGACAAACATCTATATTTTTTTCAATCGCCTCCCCGCACGCAAAACAAACGACTTTATTATCGCTGTATAGGATCTTTTTGTCTTTTTTCTCAAGATCTTTGACTTCTGAACTATAGTTTTTATTTTTAGACATAGCATTCATTTGAATTAGATTGTTATTTATTTAAATAGATAATTATAAAATTTAATAAAAAATTGGAGTCCGATATTTAATAAGAAAATCTTATCAAAAATTTTTAGAATTGAAATTAAAACTGTTTTTTACTTAAACATAATTGACTTATTAATTATTATCGCCTACTAACTAAAATCTGATTTTTATTTGTGTTAATTAA
>JBHLNL010000203.1:2439-4915 GCA_048941605.1 Promethearchaeota archaeon
AAGAAACTAAGTAATAATACTATAAACAAGATATAACAAAACTTAAGAGTTTAAAATTATTTATATATTCATATTATAATTATCAAATTGAGAAGATTAAAAGAAAATGCCCGGATCTCATGGTTCCCTAACAAAAGCGGGAAAAGTTAAAATGCAGACTCCTAAAATTGATAAGACAGGAGTAAATGCCAAAAAGAAAAAACCTCCAAGGATGCGATTCCGAGAATTATATATGGAAAGAATTGTAAAAGGCCGATTTGGAGGCCAAAAAGATAGCCTTGGAGCAAAAAGATCTCAATTTTCGAGATAGTAAATCATTTTTCTTTATTTCAAAAGCTTACTCCTATTGTTTCAAGCTGGTTTTTTAGCTTTTGACCCTGTTTCAAGTAATAGTGAGATTTATCAAGGTTTAGATCAAGAGTGTTATAATAATCACTAAGTAGTAAGTTACATCGTATTGCTCGTTTCATATAACTAATTTCTTTTAATGATAGATGCTTTTCTAGACTTTTTAGAAGAAAATATGCTTTTTTAGCATCCTTTCGGTAATGAATATAAAATTCAGACAGCTCAAGAATTAGATCTGTTAATACTTTAAGGATTTTTTCATTTTCAAAATCTAAACCAACTATATCTAGCCCACCTTTCAAAAATTTTTGGGTTAATGATAGATTATTATCCTTTTTATAATATATACCACGCAAAAGAAAATATTTTAGTTTTACTAGTAAATTCTCATCTCCAATTTGAAATGCGTTCTTAAAATAAATCTTGGATTCATCGATTTCATTTTGTTCTAAATATATCAATCCGATATAGAGATATGACAAACCCAAGTATTCTTCTTTATTAAATGATATCTCTTCCTTCTCAAGGAAATTTATTATGATATTAAAGTGATTTATAGCTTCCTTGAAATATTTCCTATTATAATAGGCAACTCCTAGTTTAAAATGGATTTTTATTATGATCTCTATTGTAATTTCACCAGATTTAGCTACACCTAATGCATTTTGGAGATAATTAAGGGCTGTATCTTCATGATTTAAGAGTTTTGCTATTTTTCTCAATTTTAACAAAATTACTACAACAGTCTTTCGTTGTTGATTTTTGTTAAATATTTTTAACGCATCATTTAAAACTTTAGTAGCTTCTTCGAATCTATAGTTTTTTATTAATTCTTCTGTTTCTTTATATTTAGTGAGATATTCAATTACTTCGAAATTATTGGGAGGTTTATTAAAAAGGTCATAATCAAATACAAATAATTCTTTTGTTATTGAACTTTCATAACTTAATCCTAAGAAAGGAAAATTATTTTGATCTTCTATGAAATTGTGACTATTGTATATGAGTTCTTTTTCTGGACGAAATTGAACAAATTCAGTTTGGACTATATTTCCATTTTTTATAATTTCTGTTAGAGAATTTAATATAAGGCGTGAAAATCTAATCCATTTTTCAATATATAATTCTAATTTAAACTCTGGTACGTCATTAAATAACTCCGTTAAAATATAAGGCGAGTAACTATCAAAAAAACTTCTAAGATAAAATTTATTATATTCAAAATCTTTGAAATAACTAAGATAACCCTTCTCTAAAATAAAAAATTCATCAGAATTATCCTCATTGGAAAAGAGAAGTGTTTCAGAAGTCCTAATTTTAGGAACCCCATATTTTAATTCCCATGGTATTTTGAAGGTAGGTTTTAGTCCCAGATTGAGCAAATTTTCTACTATTCTGTTTAATTCGTTATCTGAAAATTCTTTTAATTTATCTCTCTTATTCAATAATGAAATTCTTATTCGATTTAACCAAGTGCTTTCATTTTCATTTTTTATAAGATCTGGAATGACTAAATTTAATAAATCTCCTAGTTGTTGTTTTTTTCCATCCAAAGGAAAATTATGTTCCAATGTTAAGGATAGCGCTAAATTCCTAAGTGCCTTTAAAAAATATAGAATAAGAATAAAAATATCTTGATTTAAATTCCAAAACTGAAATGCAATTGATAAGCGAAAATTTGCCACCTCAACAGGAATATTGATTCTAATAGGGAATGTGATTGGAAATTTTATAGTAAAAATGACTAATTTATTTTTTTTGAGACTATATCGAAAGTAGTTATCGATTGCACCTTCATTTTTCCATCCATTTTTTTCTATAAGTTCTCTTAAATTACTTATCTCATTTGAAGAAAAAGGATTAATTGACATAGATCAGTAATTATTAGGTAATTAATAATTGAAGAGAACCTTTAAATTCTTATATAACTAGTAGTGATTTCAAATATTAAATTTTGCATTACTTTTCAAATAAAGATTTAATAGTTTAAATTTATTTGTAAAGATTGTATCGTAAAGAAGAAATAAGAGAATTCCATTATGGATATTACACGATTTAATAAGGAACTAGCAAACAAGATAACAACGGCAAAAAGATATGAAAATAGTGGAGATATTAAGTTTGCCAT
>JBHLNL010000204.1:0-767 GCA_048941605.1 Promethearchaeota archaeon
GCATAATGATTTAGAAAAAATCCGTTTAAAACTGTTTAATGTTCGAGAGAAACGAATCCATCCACATAAGGATGATAAAATTTTAACAGATTGGAATGGATTAATGATCGCTGCATTAGCTAAAGCAGCTATAGTTTTCCAAAAAAAGGAATACCATGATGCAGCTAAAAATGCTGTTAATTTTATACTTTCAAATTTGTATGATTCAAATAAAAAGCTGCTACATAGATATAAAGATGGAGCCTCAGAAATTAAAGGATATTTAACTGATTATGCTTTCTTTATTTGGGGTTTGATTGAATTATATGAAGCTAGTTTTGATATTTTTTATCTGAAAACGGCACTTGAATTTCATAAAACTCAAATCGAAGATTTCTGGGATGAAAGAATAGGAGGTTTCTATTTCACTGCAAATGATTCTGAAGAAGTATTGACCAGACAAAAAGAAATTTATGATGGGGCTATTCCTTCAGGAAACTCGATTGCTATGTTAAATTTATTGAAATTAAGTTATATTACGGGTGACTATAAATTAGAAGAACAAGCAGATCTGCTTAACAGAGTTTTTTCTGAAAAAATTAAAGCAAACCCTTTAGCTTATACTCAATTTTTAGTCGCAATTGATTTTGCTATAGGCCCAACTTATTCCTTAGTTATATCTGGTGATTCTGACGCGGAGGATACAAAAATTTTAATCCAATCCATTTTAAATGAATATCTTCCTAATAAGGTATTCATGTTAAGATTTATGGAAAAAGAAAATCCTG
>JBHLNL010000204.1:777-4893 GCA_048941605.1 Promethearchaeota archaeon
AGTCTTATTTCGTTGAGTTTTTTAATAAATTACAAGGGAAAGCTACTGCTTATGTTTGTATTAATAAAACTTGTAAACCTCCAACTCATAATATTAATCAAACTTTAGAATATTTAAAACCAAATTGGAATTAAAATTAAAAGAAAACTTAAAAATAGATAAAGAAATTTTAGGAATTACAAACCAAATTTTTCATGTTTTTAATGTACCAAATCCTTTAACTCATCAATTTTTTTTATTACATTCATTTCACCTTGAGAAATGAATAAATCTAATCTTGATTTATCTAAAAGATATGCAGAGGGAAATTTGATTAGCTGAAATCTTGTCAAGAAATATTCGCATAACTAATTTTTCAACTAGTTGTTTTAATTTTGTTTTTGAAAGCCATTTATTAAACATTGAATCATTTATTCAATGTATGGCTTGAAATATAAAAATTAAGAAATAATTTTTAGTAATTTGAAAAAGTTATTAAATTCTATCCGTTATTATTGAATAAATTTGTTCAGCAGTAAATCCTTTAATATCTATAGCAGAACATCTACAATTTCCTGAACAGGCACCACACCCTTTACAGAGGGCTTCATTAATTTTAGCTACAGTTCCAAACCATCGATCTTCAACAAGTTCAATAGCCCCATAAGCACAATTCTCTACACACATACCACATCCAATACATCTTTCAGGACTGACAACACCAAAATAGGGTTCTACTTCAACTTCGCCTTTAGCCATTAGTACAGCAGCACTAGATGCTGCTCCTTTGGCTTGAGCAACAGCATCTGGAATATCTTTTGGTCCTTGAGCAACCCCAGCAATAAAAATACCATCTGTTAAAGTATCAACAGGTCTTAATTTTGGATGTGCTTCTAAGAAAAATCCATCTGCAGATCTTTGAATTCTTAATAAAGATGTAATTATATCAGCATCTGTTCGTGGTTCTAAACCACAAGATAAAACAAATAAATCTACTTTTAATTCAATTGGTTGCTGAAGTAATGTATCCTCAGATCGAATAATAATATTATGGTCTTTATCTTCGCTGACCTCTGCGATTCGGCCTCGCATATAACTAATTCCATAGTTTCTACCTGCGGATTCATAAAATTCTTCATATCCCTTTCCAAAAGCTCGTATATCCATATAAAAAATATATACATCAGCTTCTGGGTGTTTTTCTTTATATTGTCTTGCTTGTTTTGTTGCATACATACAACAAACTCGAGAGCAATATTGATTTCCTCCATCTCTAAAATTTCTACTTCCAACACATTGTAAAAAAGCAATACTGTGAGGTTCCTTTAAATCAGAAGGTCTTATTGGCTTTCCTGTTACTGGTCCAAAAGAACTTAATAAGCGTTCCATTTGCAGTCCAGTAATTACATTGGGATAATTTCCATAACCATACTGCTTCAATTCTGTTGGATCATATAAATCCCATCCTGTTGCCACAATAATCGTTCCAACTTTAACCTTCAAATATTTTGGTTTATCATCATAAATTATAGCCTCTGGTTCACATACATCTGTTCTTGCACAAATCCCACATTCTATGCAGTGATCCATGTCTATCGTATATTGTCCGGGAACTGCTTGAGGAAATGGAATATATATAGCTTTTCGTGTGGCTAATCCTAAATCAAATTCATTTCCAACAGCAACAGGACAATAATCAACACAAACTCCACACCCAGTACATTTTTCTTGATCAACATAATGAGGTTTTTTTAAGATTGTAACTTCAAAATTTCCTATATATCCAGATACCTCTACAACTTCTGAATATGTTAAGAGTTCTATATTTTTTTCTCGCGATACTTCTGACATTTTAGGAGTAAGAATACAACTCGAACAATCCATGGTTGGAAATGTTTTATCAAGTTGAGCCATATGACCACCAATAGTAGGAGTTTTTTCTACTAGATATACTTTATAACCTTCTGTGGCTAGATCTAAAGCAGCATTCATGCCCGCAATTCCTCCTCCAATTATTAAACAGGATGGTTCAACTTTAACTTTTTGAACTTCTAACGGTATCAATTCTCTCGCTTTTGCAACTGCCATTCTAATATGATCTTTAGCTGTTTCATATGCTCCTTCTGGTTCCTTCATATGAACCCATGTAGAGTGTTCTCTAATATTAGCCATTTCAAATAAAAATTGATTCAACCCTGCTTCTTTACACGCGATTCTAAAAGTTGGTTCATGCATTCTTGGAGAACATGCTGCAACTACCACTCTATTTACTAATCCTGCTTCAATGTCTTCTTTAATCATTTTTTGTCCAACATCAGAACAAAAGAATTTATATTCTCGTGCTATTTCAACATTAGGTAAAGTTTTAGAATATTCGACTAAATCCGGAACAGAAACTACACCACCAATATTCACACCACAATGACAAATATAAACACCAATTTTTGGTCGTTCATTTCCAGTTATTTCTATTTCTTTTTTAATTTCTGTCATTTTTCATTTCCTCCTAGATTAATTGTGCTTTAACTAAATTTAGAAATGGGTCTATAGAAATAAAGGGAGGAACACCTGTTAATTCATGATTTTTAATTAATCCTAATAGATTTGGATCTATTCCAAAAGCAAGCCCTAGTAATTGTGTAATATAAACTACTGGTATGCTAAATGGTTCACCAATTTCATCTTTAAATATATTATTCACTTCAAATTGTCCTAAATCTAATTGAAGATGGCAAAAAGGACAACAATCAACTATAATATCTACACCTGCTTCTCTCATATTAATGAGTTTTTCTCTTGTAAAATCAGCAGCTACTTCTTTTACGGCTGTTCTAACAGCTCCACCAGCCCCACAACACATATATTTATCTTTATAATCAATACTTTTTGCGCCTGTAATTTCAACGATATCATCAAGAAATCTAGGGGTTTCATATTCACCATCCCATGGTCTTTTATCACTTGGTTTTACTATATGGCAACCATAATGGACAGCAACCTTTAAGCTTGAAAAAACTTGTTTAATATGATCTTTTAAATGATCTAACCCCATATCAAGATATAAAGCTTGGACGACATGCTTAGGTTCAAGATTTCCCTTATAAGTTCGACCAATTTTGGCAAGATATTTATTTACTTCTTTTTTCAATTCATATTCATGTTCAAGTTCATACCATGCATCTCTGAGGGTACCGTAACAACCATTACATCCGGTTAATGGATTAACTCCAATTTCTTCTGCAATTGAAATGTTTCTAGCAGCAATAACTAGCCATGTAGGTATATGAAATGCCCTAAAAACACCTGGAGCAGGACAACATGAAGCACCTGGTAAATCTAAAATTTCAGCTCCAAGATGATCAAAAACATTTCTTATTGATGCCTCAATCATAGGATAACGATTGGGGATAACACACCCTAAAAAAAAGCCATAATGCCATTTATAATCTTCATTCATCATTATTCCTCTCTTTTTTTTTCTCTGCTTTTGCTCTTTCTTCTTTTAGCTTTCCTGCATTATCCATTAATTCTTTAAATCCAATAGCTTTCATTAATTCTTGGCATTCCTTTACTGCTTCAGGATAAGAGTGAACTGTTGGGGGTAAGGGTGGTAATCCATATGATTCTCTTAAATCTCTCCATTTTTTATTTTCTTCTCCATTCGCAGGAACACCATGTCCAGTAGCATAAAATACATTATTAGCTAGTCCGAAATGAGCATCCAAAATATAACCTTCTTCTACCGCAATGTTTCTTAGTTTTATTATCATATCAGTAACGGGAATATTTCTTGGACATCGTTCATAACAATAATAACAGGTTGAACATAACCAAATATCAATATCTTGCAAAACAGATTCATCACCTGTTAATGCTCTGCGGATTGCAGAACGAGTCCTATATGCTGTCCGGCGTCCTGAAGGACATCCTCCAGTACAAGTTCCACAATTAATACAAGCTCTAATTCGTTCTAAACCGGCATCAACAAATTTTTGTGCAATTCTTGAACTTGTGGACTTAAAGACTTTTCTTTTTATATATTTTTCCACATTTTCGCTCATATTTACTTCGAATCTCGTATATAGTTTAAAAATTGATTTGCAATTTTGTAAAAAAACAAGGTGTTTGCTTTTAGGT
>JBHLNL010000205.1:0-4833 GCA_048941605.1 Promethearchaeota archaeon
ACTTCATTTTCTTTTGGAATAGGTTTTTCAACCTCCATCATCTTCAATACTTCAGGAGGACCGTATTTTTCATATACTATAGCTTTCATTTTTTCTTCTATTATTATATTTTTTTTAAAACTAATATCTTGAAATTGAATTATTAGTATTTCATATATAAATTATCATAGTTATTTTTCATATCAATAAGACTATTAATTAGGCAAAAAAAATTAGCATTTTTTTTTAATCTTACTCTTATCATTTTAAGGACTGGATAAGGGGTAAAGTTTTAATTTTAAGTATTAATCAAAACAAATATGAGTATTTTTCAGATTTTAGCTATTTTTGGAATGCTTAGTCCAATTATTTATACAGCAATGTGGATTATATGTGGAAGTTTAGATTCGAATTATAACCATATTCGAGATGATATCAGTTCGCTGTTCGCAGTTGGAGCACCCAATAGACGGTTATCCCAGGCATTTGTGATTACTGAAAGTGTTTTCTTGTTTATATTTTTCATTGGATTAAATTGGGGGATAACTGATGGTGGTGGTTCAATACTTGGACCTATATTTCTTATAATAAGTTCAATTTTAGGAATACTTATTGCTCTATTTTTCCCTCTTGATGAAGGAGGTGAATTTACAACTTATAAAGGAAAAGGCCATATAGCACTTGTAGTTCTAATGGGAATATTTGCAATTGTGGGAATGGTTATGTTGTGGCTTCGTTTACAACTTGTACCAGGATGGAGTAGTTTTGCCATATATTCACTAATTTCAGCTATAGCCTCATTAATTGGTGTGATCATCTCAAGCATATTTGCAGCAGGTAAATATAGGGGTATAATTGAAAGAATTATGGTTACTCCCTATCAACTTTTCTACTTTGTACTTAGTTTGATGGTATTTCTGAATAATTAATAAAAAGTATAGTACCAATAAACCAGTAAAATAATAGAAAAAATCAAAAAAAAAATTAATTTTTAGGAGTCTTTTAATTTCTTATGTAATTTATTGACTTGAGTACATCCAGTATTGCTTCCGTCTTCTGCATTTGCAAAACATCTTTTCTCAGGGCTCTTAGTGAATTTTGCACAGCCCCAACACCACATTTTATTAAAAGAAATCGATTTTTTCTTATTAATAGCACGAACTTGTTCACATAAATCTAATGCTTCATCAAATTCTAGTCTTATTTTACCCATTATTCTTATCACCTCGCGTTTTCATTGTATTTATTTCGTTCAAGAAAATGGTTGGCTATGTACCAGCCAATAAAAGCCCCCATTACACCTTGAATTATCGAATAAGGGATCATAAAATATCCATAAGTAAGGAAATCATCAACACCTGGAACTGATAAGCCTGATTTATAAAAAGTACTTACAGCTATTATACTTAATAACACAATACTGATTCCAGAGATTACAGAGGAAATTAAAACAGCTCTCTTCTCATTTTTTGCAGGTTTCAATAACCACAATGATAGATCTATAGATAATCCATAAGCAATATAAATTAGTGCCCAGTATAAAGCGCTCCACGGAGAAGCTAATGTATTCTCAATCTGCCATTCTATTACAAGTTCAATAGGAATTCCTATAAGCCCATTTATTCCAAAAAAGAAAGTAGCTGTACCCTTTGTCTTCAAATCAACTATGAAAAAATATGTTACCATCATCAGAAAAATCATTACAAAATAAAGATAAATATACCCTATTCCTATCATTACAATGTCAAAAAACACAGTAAACACCGCTATTATAATGGCTATAAGCATAAAACCGATTATATTTAAACCCAAGGATCGTTTATTCCAAGGTTTATACCAAGTTGTGTTTTTAGTTTGATACAATATTATCATTTCTTTCATTTAATTTACCTCATTTTAATAATTTATAATTTCTATAGGAAAAACAGTCTAAAAACACTCTGTTTTTCTCATATTTCAAGAAATAATTGAATTATTTAAAGAATATGGTAATTTCAATTGTATAAATCGGACATAAAATTTTTGAAAAATGTACAGATTCATAAAAATAAATAAGGAAATTGGACATTAATTATTATATCAGAAATTACTGCTAACCATATAATGGATGATAAAGACTTAGATATTCTGAAGTTGTTACTTTTCGATGGACGAATGTCTTATGAATCAATTGCTAAGAAAGTTAAGGAGACTCCCTACTTGGCAAAAAAGAGAATTAAAAACCTTGTGGAAATGGGAGTAATACAAAAATTTGTTACTAATCTAAATTTTTTACTATTTCAAAAATCAGTATGTTATACTCTAGCTGATATTAAAGAAGGTACTGATCAACAAGAACTAATCGAACATATCGGAAAATTAGAAATGGTTACTGGGGGGGCTATTTCTCTTCAAAACAAGATGCAGATTATTCATACGTATTCAGACGACCATGATTTCAAAAAAAATCTTGAAAAATTGATGGAGTTTGAAGAAATTCAAAATATTGAAAATTTTATTTTACTCATTCCTCAAAATCTAGATTTTAAAAACACTAGACTGACCAAAACTGATTGGAAAATAATTAATTCTATTAAAGATGACTGCAGAAAAACCGATACAGAAATAGCGAATGAATTAAAAATTTCATCTAAAACTGTTAAAAGAAGGTTAAGTTATCTTAGAGAAAACAATATTATTCTTTTCATGATAGACCTTGATACCAGTGCAGCGGACTTCCTATCTTATTTATTAATAGTTAAATTTCAAAAAATTGCCTCTGAATCTTTAAGTAAAGTCATGAAAATAGTTAAAAATTATTTTTATGTATGGAGGATTGCTAACCAAGAAGCATTTATATTCACAGTTTTCATAAATAAGCTGAGAGAAATTGACGAACATGTTAAAGAGATCGGAAATATTCCATATATAAAAGAAATAATCAGTTTTGTGCCAACTAAAATGTTTTATTTCGAGAGCTGGATTGATAAATTAATAAAAAAAAATCTTCAATAAATCATTTTATATTTTAATAGAAAATTTTAATTAAGTAAAAAAAGTATGAATAAAAGAATTTTGATTTTTTGATAATTCTATTTTTCAATTCCGAAAGACCTATGACTATATTCCATAATGTATATATGAAATCCACAATTAATTTAATAGGAAAGAAAACATAGGAAATTTGGGTGATTATAAAGTTGGGCATTAAAAGTTTTAAAGACCTAATTAAGGAAGTTCATAACAAGGGTATCTGTCAAGAATGTGGGGGTTGTGTAAGTTTTTGTAATGCGCTTGAAAGTGGAGTAATCGGATTTAAAAGTTCTAGTGGTCCACCAGAATTTGTAAATGAGGAAAGCTGTCTTGAATGTGGTATATGTTATGCAATTTGCCCGCAAACACACTTTTTAGATGATGATCTTAACAAGATTTACAATTTTTCAGATTTATCTTCAATGCCCATAGGATATATAAGAAATATTTATATTTGCCAAACAAATGATGAAGAATTTCTAAAATATGGAATTGATGGAGGAGTTGTAAATACTTTATTGAATTTTTTATTAGAAAAGAAAATAATTCATGGGGCGATTGTTGCAAAGACTAAAGCAGCTTTTTCTAGAGAAACTAATCTTGCCAAAAGTAGAGAAGATTTAATTGATTCATCAGGAGTTAAATTAGATTTAGCGCACCAGGTTACAGAAATCCAGAAATTCCATACTTATACTAGTTCTTTGAGAAAATTGAAAAAAATAAAATTTGATAAACTAGCAATTGTTGGAACTCCTTGTCAAATTTATACTATAAGATGTATGCAAAGTTTAGGAATAATTCCGTCACATAATATAGATTTATGCCTAGGATTATTTTGTTATGAGAATTTCTTTTTTGACAGAGCTAAAGGTGAACAGTTTGAAAAAGAATTTAAAATTAAATTTGAAGATATAGAAAAAATCAATATAAAAGAAGATCTAATTATACAAGTAAAGAGTGGCGGAACTAAGTCAAAAACAATTCATGTTCCCTTTGATAAGTTAAATAATTTTATGCGATCTGCTTGCAATGCGTGCGATGATTTTACTAATATCTATGCAGATATTTCCTTTGGCGGTTTAGGATCCCCTGATAAATTTACAACGGTTATTACTCGTACAAAAAAAGGAGATGAAATTTTTAATAAAGCACTTAAAGCTGGAATTATAAAATCCATAAAAATTGAAAAAGAACGTTTAAAAGAAATAAAGGATATATTATCGAAATATTCCAAGCAAAAACAAATACGAAAGGAATCTTTTTTGGAGACTAAATAAAAAATTTATCCCTAATTATTTTAATATCCATAGATATCTAATGGAATGTATCAATTAAACGAATTCAAATCAATTAGAAAAGTTTTATATACTCTCTAGTCATTCTTTTAATAATCCAAAATTTATAATGAAATCATTATGAATTCCAATAATAACATTAGAATATTTCAATATCTCAAATTTATTCTACTGATCTTTGGCATATTCTTGATAGGATCAAATATTAGCGTATTTTATTTCGATTTAATAGTTGAGAATAATAAATATAGAACTTCCTTTGAATCTTTGAGAACCAACCAAGAGGGTGAAAAGTTAAATGTGTCACTCCATCAATCATATTTAAACCCATCTCCAATTGGATTTACAAACTTGAGTAATTTAAATACATTTTCAATACCATGTCCAACTGAGCCAACTTTTAACGCTAGTTATACTGAATTCCAAATTGAAAATATTTATGCGCCGAATAAGAGTTGGGTTGTTGAAGAAGACCACCAATTTACCGTATTAAATTGTACTGCCTCAAATTATTTTTATGTAGGCTTTTATCCTAAGGGGGTTGGAT
>JBHLNL010000047.1:0-20766 GCA_048941605.1 Promethearchaeota archaeon
ACATAATTTTCACTTTATATTAGATTGAATTTATGAATATAAGTGAAATTTCATTTTATTAAAAGTTTTATGTAAAGTATTGAGGAATCTAAATTATAATTATTATTTTTTATAACTATTTCTTTAACTTGAAAATTAAAACCAAATAAGAAAAATGACACACTAACAAAATGTATAGAATTGAAGGCTAATATATTATATCAAAAATAGTAATAAAAAAAATATGAGATAATATTAATTATCTCTTTCTTAATTTTTTAGTTAGAGATATTACCGCTATCACACACGTTATTCCAGTTATTAATCCAATTAAAAACATGGGAAATCCGGGTATTGGTTGAGGAAATGTTATTATAGGATATATTGCTCTTATAACAGTATCGTTTACATTATGATTACTAGAATCACAAACCACTAGAGAATAGTTTCCATCGAGAGAATGAGACACAGGCATATTCCATTCATATGTACCTAGATTTGTAGTATTCTCTACGACAACATATTCTATAATTGTCACAGCTTCATCATATAAATAGATAGATACATTAGGAATAACCCCTGTATACGTCCAATCTACATGATAAGTATTCTCTTCCATACTGCAAGAAACACATCCATGACCCCAAATTGTTATGCTTTCTTGTGCTACAGTTCGAGGTGTAATTGATGAGGAATACAGGAATATAGCAGCGAGTATTAATAAAACTAAATTTATCTTTACTTTCTTTTTCAGTTTTATACACTTTTGTATGTAGATAATTTTCTAAAACATTGGATATATTAATATCTATTAGCTTAATATTTAACATTATTGTAGATTTCTATGTGTTTTATGCTCAAAAACTACCAATTTTTTAAATCAAATTCTCTGTTGATATCCATCGCGAATTTTTCACTAATTATTTGTAAAAATTGAAAACTAAATTCTTTTGAAATATTTTAAAGTATCTAATTATTGAGATTCCTATTTCTTTACATAATAAATATTATATTCTTAGGTATTATAAGAAATTAGAGCCAAGAAATATTGTTGCATAAGTTTCATCAAAAATAAAAATTTTTTTTGAAAGTTTAAGATATTTCATAATGCATGGATTAGAGGAGTATTATGGGAGTTTTATCCGTTTTATTCTAATTACATTTACATTTTCATGGCTTTTATGGCTTCCCAGTCTTCTTTCTTCATTTAATTTGATCCAATTTCAACCATGGTTTAATCTATTCATGATTCTTGGTTCATTCGGACCTTTTGTAGCAGGATTTTCTTTAGCTTATGTAGATAGGGGTATTAAAGGAGTAAAAGTATTATGGACAAGAGGTTGGCATTGTGAAAAAAAAATTTATATTTTAATTTCACTAGCTTTAATACCATTACTGTGTGGCTTCTCACTCTTATTATCAAGCATTTTCAGTGGAGTGAATTTAAGTGAATATCAAATTCAATATCCATATGGACTAATCTTTGCTGAAGTTCTTGGCATGTTCTTTTTTGGTGGTCCATTTCAAGAAGAATTTGGTTGGCGAGGGTATGCTCTTAATAATCTTCAATCAAAACTAAATGCATTTGAATCTAGTTTAATTCTTGGAGGTACATGGAGTATTTGGCATTATCCTTTATTTTTTATCCCGGGAACTACTTATACTTATCAATCCTTTTTTAGTTTTACCATTACAATACTTGCTTTATCAATTATCTTTACTTGGTTACATAATAGTACTAATGGAAGCGTTTTAGTAGCAATGCTGTTCCATTCATCAGTGAATACAACCTATGTATTATATATACAGAGAATTAGTGCCATTGGTGGAGTATATTTCATAATCCTATTAGATATTGTAATGATTACTATTTTAATCGTATTTGGACAAGAGAAATTAAAATGGACTAAGAAAAACGAAAAATTGTCTATGAAGATCTCTAGCTAAGGCTTAATTCTTAATTAATCAATCTTAGGAATTGTATTTAGAAAAAATCATTGAAATAATTATTCATCTTAGGAAAAAGGTTTTGGAGTATTTCTAATTTTTCTTGATTTATTGATATAAAGCTAAATTCTAATAGTTCTTTAACTGTTCTAAATCCTGCTAGTAATTGTGCTAAATAACTAATATTTATATCAATATCTGCAGATTTTTCTGATTTTTCTTTAAATTCTATATTTATTTCTCTATTTTTTGAAGTTAATTCGAAAAAACCATTATTCCACGAACAGAATTTATCATGAATATGAAAAATTATTGAAAAATCATCGAGGGGATATTCTAAGTTTTTTAAGACAGTACCTACATTTATTATCCTTAATAAGGAATTACCCACAATTTCACGTTCTAATATTCGAGATGTAGTTAAATGATCTATTATATTTTCATTGACAGGAAAATACCCCGTAATATATTCTCGCTGATCTCTATGAGTCCATAAAAAATTAATAATGGCTTGTTTAGCTGTATGATTAAGCCAAAATGCTTCTACAACGAATATTGTTCTCTCAGGATATTGAATACCTTGAATAAAAATCAATTCAGTAGTTTTTTTAGGAAAGTGTAATATTATATAACCCACTGGGCGATCCCCGTTATAACATATGAATTTATAGTTCTCTTTATATAATCTTTTCCATTGCATTTCAGCTCGTTTAGCAATATAATCATAGTTTTCTAATACTTCGTTATATACTCGTATAATATCATCATTGATTCTTTCATCCTCTTTCATGTGATAGTTTGTTTCTTTATATTTGATGTCTGAAATTTTAAAGTGATAGAAAATCTTCTCATCCACAGTTTTATAACCTAACTTCTCATAAAAAGCAATCTTAAAAGGGAAAAGAACAGATATTGGAATTTGATTTTCATTCATATCATGGAACATTTTCTTCATTATTTCTCTAATAATCCCACGATTACGGTATTCTGGTTTTGTTGCAACACCATCTATCCCACCCATTTTAAAAATTATAGATCGAAATTTAATTTCAAAAGGAATTAACCCACATCCTGCTATCAATAAATTATTTTCAAAAGCTCCATAAAACTGCTCCATGGGTCTTGATTTTGAAGGCCACACTAAAGTTTCATATGTATTTTTCGATGTCTGAAACGCATATCGAACTAATTTGCTATAAGCTTCACGGTCCTCTTCTGTAAGCTTTCTAATCTCCATTTTTTTCTAATTCTTATCTTGATTATAATTCCAGTTATATAACGAACCGTAATCTTCAAGATATTAAAAAATTTATTGAGTTTGTTGAAGGATTGTAAAATCTTCAATTATTTTAAAGAAACACCAGAAAAAAATCGCCGAATGTTAAAAAGAAGGAAATTTTACGACTGAACTGAAAATTTTAAATTCGGTGTTTAAAGGAATAGCAAATTCTTGCTTTAATATCATTTTATATTCAGGATCTCTTTCCCTAAATGGTATTTTTTCTCTTCCAGAATAAACATCAGGACTTCTATAACTCCTATTGAGTTTTGAAAAGGGAATAACTAGTTTTGAAATATCAATATCTTCTCTGGAGATCTTTTGATTGTAATTTTCCATTATCTTGTGATGTGTTTTTTCTAATTTTTTTGAACTCATTAATTTATCATCTCCCTACTACTCTTTTATTATTAGGTTTCCTCTAATTCTTAGTTTGATCCCTAATTTCTCCAATTTATTTTTATGTTCAAAAATAATATCTCTTAGAATCTTTTTGCTAATTTCAAGCTGTTCTGCTAAGATATCAAATTCAATTTCATTGAATAATTCTGAATACTTAATTAATTTCTGAATTGAATCTTGTATAACTTGGTTATAGTCAGTTATCTCGATTTCTCTTGTTATATCATTTAAATCAATATCATAATTACTTTTTAATAGATTTGGATTAGTTTCAATCCAATTATGTATAAGACTTCGAACAGTTTCAGAGCGAGATTGCTTTCTTTTTTGAGCCATCAGATTTATTACTCTCTCATCAAACGCATCTAAACTAAAAGTAATTCTAGATAGATCTGATGATTTTTTTGTTTCTGATGGCATTTTTTAATCTAACCGACAAAATTTTTATGCTTAAGATACACATTTTTTCACACATATTTAAATTTTCTGTTTTTATGATCACTTGTTGCATCACTGAAGATGCATAGATTTATAAATGAAGAGGATCATATAATATTCATATATTATTTTAGTATCATACATATATTATACAGTCTTGTGTGTGAAATGTTAGAACTCTATACCCCTCAATATGAACAAATTAACACCAAAGAACGTATTACCATTGATTTAATAAAAGATGGACAAGAATTTTTGCAGCAATTTGATATCAATACGGAATATTTAGTAGATACGATATCAGTAGTCTATAAATATTTGAGAAATAATGGAAAGATACCACATAATTTATTCAAATTCTTTGTGGCAGCTTATTATATTATCTCACGACATCCATTTGCATTTCCTGTACATGAGACTAAGAACGAATTTTGTGAAAAATTTAACCTACCAATAAGTTCATTGGATTATTGTGTTGAAAAAATCATTAACTCTTTAAATTACATTAAAATCTTGGATGATGTGAATTTTCCTTATTTTATTGATCCTAAACGAGATATAAGCTTGAAATTTATAAAAAATCTAATAAGATCAAAAGTTGAGAAGGCAATGATGAGATTTCTAATATGGCACCAACCCATTAATTCACAAATTCTTACTGAAGAATTAGTAAATGAAGCTATTTTTGAGCAGAACGCCTTTCCTGAGGAATTGTTCAGGCAATTATTTGAGATTGCTTTTGAATATGTTGAGGATGAGTTTTTAGAATATAAGCAATACGTTAAAATGCAAAAACAATATTTTATCTAAAAAGTAATTAAAAAAAGTATTATTTTTTTTCTTTTTTCTTTGTTATCTATAAATCTTTAGAATATTTATTTAAAAAAAATTTTAGATACTCTTAATTAGATTTTCTATCTATTGTTTCTGATATAGTTTTCTATCTTTTATAATTGAATTAATTTTTGAAAAAAATCCTAAAATTAGGCTCAATTCTCTTTTCGACATTACATTCCTTCCAAAAATATTTCTAAATGCGAAATAAACATTATCTTTTTTAAAGGATCTTATTTTTAATTTTTCTATCATTTCTTTTATGATACTGAATAACATTAAACGATCTTCTTTATCAGCAATTAAAACGGGATGGGATCCTCTTCCAATACTTAATATATTAATCTTTTTAAATATTTCATACAATAAAATTCCACAAGCATGAGATAAATTCAAAGCAGAATAACTTTTATTTGTAGGAATTCTTAAAAGAACATCTGCGAGACTTATCTCTTCATTAGTTAACCCATGCGATTCTTTTCCGAATAATATCGCTATCTTTAAAGGTTCGACTGAAATTGGAAGATTAAAATCTTCTGGAAAAATCGCTAATCTTCTAATGTTTGAATGTCTTTTTCCTCGAGATGTTGTTCCAATTACATAATCAAATCTTTTAAGTAAATTTTGGAAATCAAATATGTGGTCTTCTGGGTTATTTACTTCTATAATTTCTGCGTTAAGCAAGACATCTCTGCCATGCATAGCGAATCCTTGCGTTTGATAGCCTTTTATGTTTTCTAAACTCTCTTTCGGATTAAAAATTATTAAGTTTTCAAAATTGAAGTTTTTCATAACACGAGCTATCGCACCTATATTCCCTGAATGCTCTGGTTGAATTAAAACCACAAAAAATGATAAATTCTCATACTCTTGAGCCTTATGAGTTTCTTGGAAAGAAAAAATTTCTTTTTTAGTCTTTTTTTTATCCAATTTCATCAGACCTCATTTAAATAATTAAATATTAAGAAATTTTAATTGCGTTAGTTATTATTTATTTTTATAATTATAATTTTAAATATTTTTAATATACTTCTGGCTTTTAAAAGCTAGTTTTATTGATAGATATAAATATGAGAAGTCTCTTTAGTTAGTTAAAGTATCAAAATAACTAATTTGGTCTAATATGGTGCCAGTCTATAAAAATATTGCAGAATTTCTTGAATTTATAAACATTAGTAATGAGAACTTCACATTATTTGAATGGAAGCCTGAAAATTCATTTAGAAGATTTGATCTAGATTTAAATATTGTTAAAGAAAATCCTATTAGCGATATATTTTTTCATAGAGATAAAGGAAATATGAAGCTTGTATACATACGTAAACATAATCTTATTTACACTGTAGGCGCTAGTCCAGCAGTTCAATATCAACTACTAGAAGCTCTATTGGAATATGTTGATCTAAAATTTAATGAAATTTATGACGTAAAAGTAATACTATCATATGGAGATTTCTCTCCTGGACTTTTTAATGAATTTAAAGGAATTATTAAAGATATAATAAAACAATTTGCAGATTTAGGCTTAGTTCAGCGAATTCATGTAGAATGTAGAGTATGCGGTAAAGTTCTGCCTTTATTTGTAAAAAAAAGTTTTATCGAGTATGCAGAATCATATCCCGTACCAATTGTATATAGCCATAAAGGACATGCTATTTTATGTTTTATTGATAAAAATTTCCAGCATAGAGGAGTAGAACTAGTTAATATTACAGGATAAATTTCACCTAATTCCTTACTTTTATAAACCTTTTCTTAAATCCTCAATAATGAATTTTAAAAGTATATTTAAAATAATATACATATGGAAAAAGATGAAGAACCTTTTTTTGAAGATGTTATTAAGAAGACAAAAACAGGAATTACTTTTCCTAAAGATTTAAGGGAATCGTTGTTCAAGGAGGATGTTGATGTATATTTCAAAATTTCAGTGCCTCTACAAAAAGATAAGATAATTCTAGAAATTTTATCTGATGATCAAGCAGATGAACTCTCAGAAAAATTAAAATTAAAAAAATCTACTGAACCTAGTAAAATTCAAGATCAGAAAGAAGAAAAAACTAAAAAGTCTGTAGGATTAAGCCCAGCTTGGGGAGAATACTTCGTTTATGATTTCGATGCAAAAGAAAAAATTATTCCTATTCTAGAATCCGCTTTTTATAAATTTGCAGAAACACCTCTTAATTTAGAGGATGCTATGGGGCGTGTTAAATATGCTTTAGTTTCATTTCTCTCTTCCACTAAAACTGAAAACGCTAAATTATATTTTGCTGTAGAAAAATTTTTAATCGATATAATTGAAAAGTTTGATCAGCCGAATTTACTTGATTGGATCTTCGAAAAAATCATTCCAAATGTTGAGAGTAAATTTTTATATGAACAGGCTCTGTTGGAGCTAGTAGAAGCTAGTTTAAGGTTCAAAAGGTGGGAAAAAGCAGAGCTTTATATCTTCTACGTTTTAAAAAACATTGATAGCTATGCCAAATCCGAAATGTATAATATCATGAATAGCTTCAAACAGTTGGTAAAAAAAGTTAAGTATGTTGAAAGATCAGATAAAATTGATATTTTACTCAAGGAAAAACTAATGGAATATAGCAAAAATTCAGAAGATACTGATTACAAAATTCAGATTGTAGAATTTCTTGAAGATTTGCAATATATTGAATTAGCTTATAATCTTGCGAAAGAGATACAGCTAAGTCTACCTCCAGAGAGTATGAAAGTAGGAGAAATAAGAAAAATAGTAAGAAGGTTACATATTACTCCAATAGGAGAGAACAAGCCTGAATCAAGTATAGATTTTGAAGAAGATGAGGAAAAGGATTAATCCTGTTTATGTGAATCTTCTTCTTTTGCAGCTTTTTTTATTTCTGCTTCAACTCTCTTCATTTCTTCATCTTTAATTTTCTGTTCTTTTTGTTCAATTGATTTTTGTTTTAGTTCTAATTCTACTTGAGATAATTCTTTTTCCTTTTCTATCAGCTCTTCTTTAATTTTTAAAGCTTTTTCCCTTTCTAAAATTTCTTTTTCTTCCAATTCTTTTTCTTTTTCTTCTAATTCTAACTTCTTCTTCTTAATTTCTAAATCCTTCTTTTTTAATTCAATCTCTTTGTCGATTATTGCTTCTTCTTTCTTCTTTAGTTTTTTTGGGATTTTTATTTCTTCTCCCTCACCAATATCGCTTTTCTTTTCTAAGATTTCTTCCTTAAGCTTTAAAACTTCTTCTTTTTTTTGGATTACTTTTTCTTCAATCGCCTTTTCTTTTTCTACTAATTCTAATTTTTTCTTTTTAATTTCTAATTCTTTCTTTTTCAATTCAAATTCTTTATCCAATATTTCTGATTCTTCTTTATCTAAGTAATCCTCTTTTTCCACCATTTCAGAGGATTCAATTTCTTCTTCTACAATCTCTTCAATTTTATCGACAGAAACAATTGATTTCAATATTTGATCAATATAACTTTTAATCTCTTCATTTTCGGCCAATTTAGAAATTTCTTTCGCATAATCAGTTAAAATTTTTGTCATCAATTTAGGGGATCTTATCCCTATAGTTTTCAATGCCTGAATTGCTTTTTCTATTACAAAATCCTGTTCATCATGCAATCTTAATAATATCGTCTTAATGAGAGATTCATCTTCTATTTTAGCTTCCCCACCACCCATATAAATTAATAATTGTAAAGCAGCTTCTCGAACATTAGGATCTTCTGAATTTACCAAATCCTCGCTATATGGAAGGAATAGATCACATTCCTTTTCACAAATTGTTTTTAAGAGTAATAAAAAAGTGAATCGCAAGACTGGATCACGTTTCGATAGATTTTCTAGTAAAGATGGTATGTCTATAATAAGATTTTCAATTAAGAATCTTAGCACAGTCCGTCCGCCATGTAAAGTTAATAGAGTTTCAATTACATTTTCAAGCCTATCAAGAAATTCATTTTTTGTAGCATCTCCAATATATAAAGCTATAATCTGTACAGCATCATCAAATCTCCCATCATTAACAAAATCCTTCAATTGATTAATTTCTACTGGTTCTTTTTCTGCATCATTCATTTTTCCTCACATTTTTCTTTAATTTGCTTATGACTAAATCCAAATTATATAATATTCGGTATAAATCCGAGTTGCAAAATTAAATATTAATCTTAGGTCTCTATATCTTAATTTTAATCTTTCTTCTTCTTCTGTAAAATTATGAGTTAAAAGACTAACATATAAAACTATTTCCAAATTCTGATTTTTATCTTCATTTAACGTAATTTGCTCACAGTATTGAGTTAAAGCATTAAGATCTTCCCAAAAAGTGTTCCAAAAATATTGATCTACTTTAGACTCATTACTTTCTTTAGGTTCTTTTGAAATCTTTCTTAATACCTCATAAGGGACTTTAAGAGAAATTTCTATATGTTTTAAAGGATTGAAATTTAGATTTACTTCAGGAAAATAAATATTGGCATAAAGTTGGCATATACCATTTAACAATTCAAGACTCACAATATCTTCTCGATTGGCATTACATAGAACATATTTTTCTTTTAAAAAGACAACATGAATCCGATCTTCAAATTTAAAAATCAAATAATTCTCAGTTTTAAGATAGTCGAATTTTTCATCTCTATTATTAATTCTATCATCAAATATCTTAAAAGCATCATCCCATTTGTTAAAAGAGATGAACTTATTTAATTTACGATAATCTCCATGGAAAAAAACATCTAAAAAATCGATTAAATATAAATAAGCATCAAAAGGTCTATAAATAACAGTCTTATTTCTAAAATACCTTTCAACTACTCCTTTATGGACACTATAGCAAAATTGAGGTAAATCATCTGTTGTAAGTCCACTTTTGATTCTCAATTTATTCAAAAATCTACGACTACAAAGTGGTGTTAATGTACATTGTATGCGATCAATTTGACATTGTTCAAAACACAAACTATCTATACGACTCCTTAATAAATCAATTAGTTCGGATTTAATCTTGGTATCTGACTCCTTCGCTAAAAATTGTAAAATATCTCTTGATTGTAATGGCATCTTAGTGAATTTCTAAATTCTCGTTTATTAAACTTACTCTATGAAACTAATATTATTGAAATCTAATAATTATTATTATTATTTAAAATAAATATTAAAGAGGAGTAAAACTTCCATATATTCAATTATAAAAAAATATTAATTAACATTTCTTCTATTCTTATAATAATAAATATGTCCAATAACTTCAATTAGGTTTAAAAGAATATGTTGAGACAAATCCATATCTTCCTCAATTCAGAATTATTATTTGTTAAAGATTATGCTATGGCATTAGGAAATGATGAATTAAAAAATGTCCAAACTATTATCCAGAAATATATCAGTATGCCAATGCCAGGGAAAACATTTCAACGACCAGTCTCAAATTTTCAAATTTTTCATAGGGCATATAACAACTTATTTTTTCTCTTTGTAACAGATATCGTTGATTCTCTTCAATATATTGATAAGATTATGAAAAAAACTATTAAGAAAGTTGAAGAGTTATTTCCAAATCCTGAAGAGATAAATAAACCTGGCCCCGAAAAGAACGAATTAAATGGTTTCTTAAGTCAAATCCAACGAGATATCCATTCAAAAATTGCTATTGTTGGGCCTGCATATGCAGGTAAAACAACACTATATAATATGTTGAAAAGTGGTGAAGAGAAAACAATAATGGATTTTGCTAAAATATCAAATTTAGAAATCGATGGGATAGGTTTTGATTTATGGGATTTTCAATTGAAGGACACATTTTCACTTCTTTGGTCAAAATTCATAAAAGGAAGCGATCTAGTGATTCTCCTTTTCAATTTGGCAAATTATAATTTGGGAATGATTGACCGATTTTTAAAACTCCATCAAACTGAGAGTAATTATTCCAAATTATTAATAATTGGAAATAAAAGAGACTTGGTCGAAGATTCCGACTTAAAAAGAATAAAAAATGAGTTGAAACTTCCCAATATGAAAGAAATGTCTTTAAATAGTCTTGGAGCAAAATCTCAAATTGAAAAATATATTAAAGAACTTCTTGGTTTAAAAAAGACTTTTCCCAAGAACTTTGAAGCACTAGTGAAAGAAGCAGATGCATTAGTTTCAGAAGGAAAAAACATTCAAGCATTAACAAAGTATAAAGAATTAATGACAATAAGCAATTCATATCAAAATATTATATTTACAAAAGCTTTAGAACAAAAAATTAATGATCTCAGCGATAAAATTAAAAGAGAAACACAAAAAAGAAAAGAATTAGATCAAGTAATAGATTTTGAGATTGCGCAGCCATTAGTTTTTAAACGTAAGGTTACAGTAAAACCACTTCCCACTCTATCAACTATTGATGAAGATCAAGAAGAAGAAGCAATAGAAAGAGAAATCACACCTGTTCCCTCAAAACCAAAAAAACTTGTTGCTTTCCAGAAATTAGATAAAGAACAAGAATTAAAGCCTGTTAAGATTACAAAACCACCTTTAAAAGTTATTAAAAAAATTACACCTTCTAAGGATATAATAAAGGAAACCCAAGAACCTAAAACTGATGATACTCAAGCACCTAAAGCAAAAATGCCAATGGAATTATTCGCTCCACATGAAGATATCACTAAAGAGATGGATAAACCAATGGTTATTAATTTTACTAAAGAGTTACAGAAAATAATAACAATGAAAGGAAGTTCTCTTAGCTTAAAATTATGTGAAAACTTGATAACAGAATTACAAAGATCTTTAGGTAGACCCCTAAAAATTGAAGATATTGAATTAGCGGCAGACTTTTTTGTTAAACAAGAAAAATTAATATAAGCTACTGATTTTTCAATTTTGAAATTTTAAATCCGTGTTAATAGTTCAATAAAAGTTCATAACACACCTCTTTAAAAAAAATTCTATATTCAAATAAGTAATAGCTATTTTTTTTGCATAAGCTTAACTAATTTCGATAACTTATATCATAAAAGCTATTAATTGAGGTCTTAAAAATGAGTGATATTAAAGAACTTCGTGAATACTTTACAGAAATAATGAGGTTGAATTATATACAAGCATTACTTGGATGGGATCAAGAAGTTAATATGATGGGGTATAATTCTGTCAAGGGAAGATCAGAACAAAGAGCACTTATTACTCAACTTATTCATAAAAGAGTAACATCGGAAAAAGCAGGAAAATTAATAAACAAAGCAGAAAAACTTAAAGATCTGAATGATATTGATGCTGCAATGTTAAGAGAAGCAAAGAGAGAATATGAATTAGAAACTAAATTACCAGAAGAATTAGTAGTAGAAATAACAAAAACAACTACATTAGCCCAGCAAGCGTGGCAAAAAGCGAGACAAGAAAAAGATTTTAAACTATTTACCCCATTATTAGAAAAACAAGTTGAATTACAGAAAGAAAAGGCAAAAAAACTTGGAACTCATCCAGATTTATATTCCACATTGATAGATTTATATGAACCGGGTGCAACATATGATTGGATTGCCAATGTCTTCAATCCAATAAAATCAAAATTGATTGATATAGTAAAAAAATTAAATGATTCTCCAAACAAACCTAATGATTCAATATTAAAGAAGCAATATGACATAGATAAACAATTTAAACTTAGTTTTGATATAATACAAAAATTTTACTTTGATTTAGGGTATGGTCGTCAAGATAGATCAACTCACCCATTTACAACATCACTAGCTCCTTTAGATGTAAGAATTACCACTAGAACAAAGGAAGATTATCTGAATGAGTGTATTTTTGGAACTATACACGAATGTGGACATGCACTTTATGAGATGAATATTAAAGAAGAACTCCATGAGACTATTTTATGTACTGGAACTTCAATGGGGATACATGAATCTCAATCGAGAACTTTAGAAAATTATGTTGGACGTAGTAAAGAATTTTGGACCTATTGGTATCCGACATTCCAAAAATATTTCCCTGAGATTTTAAAAGACTATCCAATGGAAGAATTTTATAGAGCAATAAATATTGTCCAACCTTCATTCATACGAGTAAATGCCGACGAAGTTACATATGGGTTACATATTATTCTCAGATTTGAATTAGAAAAAGATATTATAGATGGAAAAGTTCAGGTAAATGAATTACCTGAAATATGGAATAATAGATTTGAAGAATTGTTAGGAATTACCCCACCAGATGATGCATTGGGAGTATTACAAGATATTCATTGGTCTCATGGTTATTTTGGCTATTTCCCAACATACTTCTTAGGTACGCTATATGGAGCACAAATTTATAATAAAGCACTAAAAAATCATCCTAACTTGCCTGAAGACTACAAAAAAGGTGAATTCTCCAACATTGTAAACTATTTAAAAGAAAATATTCATCAATATGGAAGTATTTATCGCGCTAATGATCTAATAAAAAGAGTTACTGGAGAAGACTTAAATCCTGAATATTTCTTTAAATATGTTGAAGAAAAATTCCCCCCAATCTATGGATTATAATTTTATTGTTTTTATTAACACAATTCAAATCATTTTTTTTTATTATCCCTTAATATTTTGAATATATTACATCGTAAACCAAAACTTTTTTGTAGAAATTTAACTAACAATTTCTATATATTTTATTTTTACCAATAAAAAATGATAACTTATGAATGCAATGAAAGAACTTTGGGAATATTTTAATGAACTCATGAGATTAAGGTATATTAATGCACTTTTAGGTTGGGATCAGCAAGTAAATATGCCTAAAGGTTCTGTTAAAGGACGTGCAGAACAAATGGCACTAATGCAAAGACTAGTTCATTCAAGAATAAAATCTGATAAGACTGAAAAATTAATTAAAGATGCAGAAAAACAACCTAACCTTAATGAAATCGATTTAGCTATGATTAGGGAAGCAAAGAGGGAGTATGACCAAGCTACAAAAATACCTGAGGAATTAATTATTGAAATTGCCAAAACTGGATCAGTAGGTAATATCGAATGGGAAAAAGCAAGAAAAAAAAGTGATTTTTCAATATTTCAACCTTATCTTGAAAAATTGATTAAATTACAAATTGAACTAGCAGAACGATTGGACACCGGACCAACATTATACTCAACCCTTATAGATCTATTTGAACCAGGAGCAACATATGATTGGGTTTCAAAAGTTTTTAATAGTCTTAGACCCAAATTAGTAAAAATTGTCAATAAATTAGATAGTTCCTCTGATAAGCCTACTCAATCAATTTTGAAGAAATATTATGATCCTGAAAGGCAATGGAAATTAAGTATTGAAATTATTAAAAAACTAAACTTCGATTTCAATACTGGAAGACAAGATAAATCAACACATCCTTTTACAACATCTTTATCATCAATAGATACACGGTTCACAACTCGAATATGGGAAAATTTTCTACCAGCATGCATTTTTGGAACTATACACGAATGCGGCCATGCACTTTATCAAATGGGTTTTAAAGAAGAAATTCATGATACATATCTAGCAGATGGAAGCTCAGCTGGATTTCATGAATCTCAATCAAGAATGTGGGAAAATATAGTTGGGCGTAGTAAAGAATTTTGGACTTATTGGTACCCTATTTTTCAAGAATATTTTCCAGAGAATTTAAAAGATTATCCTATGGAAGAATTTTATAGATCAATAAATGTAGTTCAACCTTCATTCATTAGAGTAGAAGCAGATGAGGTTACTTATGGATTGCATATTATTTTAAGATTTGAATTAGAGAAAATGATGGTGGAAGATAACCTTCATGCAAGTGAGTTACCTGGATTATGGAACGAAAAAATGGAAGAATTATTAGGAATTATCCCACCAAACGATGCATTGGGAGTATTACAAGATATTCATTGGTCTGGTGCAAGTTTTGGTTACTTTCCTACCTATTCTCTTGGAAATCTCTATGCTGCTCAAATATACAATAGTATATTAAAAATCAATCCTTCATTACCTGAAGACTATAAAAAAGGGGAATTTTCAAATCTTTTAAATATTTTAAAAGAAAATGTACATCAATATGGGAAAATTTTCCAAGTTCCCGAATTACTTAAGAAAATTACAGGAGAAGATTTAAATCCTGATTATTTTATAAAATACATTGAAAACAAATTCTATCCTATATATGGTTTTTAAACATTTTTTATTTTTTTTATTAAAAACACGTGATAAAACTTTATTTTGATATAATCTTAATTTAAAAAAAAAGAAAAATAAATGGACTATTTAGAGATATCATTTTATGTTATTACAAATAAAAAGATTTTCTGAGAAACTATTACTTCCCTTAGGTAGAAAGTTAGTAAAGATACCTGCCAATTATTTAACATTATTTGGCTTAATATCAGCGATTATTACATTTTTTGGATTTATATTTAAATTATTAATACTAATAATTATATTTTTATTTGTTACTGAATTTTTTGATCAATTAGATGGAGTAGTAGCCCGCCTTCAAGGTCCTACAAAATTGGGGGGATTTTTAGATTCTACTTTAGATAGAATTGGAGATTTTTTTTTATTTATTGGTGTGATTCTAGCAGGATATACAAATTATCTGATTGGGATTATCGTTATTATTGGAGCATTCTTAACTTCATATACTCGCGCAAAAATTGAAGCCTTAGGAGAAAAAAATCTATATGGTGTTGGATTGGTAGAACGTACTGATCGGGTTCCAATTCTATTTATAGGGGCAATATTTCAGATTTGGTTCGCAACAGCATTGGGGTGGACTATGGTAATTCTAGCAATAGGAACTAATATTACTGTGTTACAAAGAATAATTTTTGCTTATCGTAAGTTTTCTAAAAAGAACCAATCATTAAAGACAGAATAATTTTATCTTATTTGTTAGAATCTGTATTTATGTATATAAATTTTTTCTAAAATTGCTTCCGATTAAATAATATTATATTTATACCCATTATTACGATCGTAAGAGATAATCCTAAGGTAATTGCCAACATTTGAGTGTCTAAACCAGGTATAAAGAACGTGGGTAAGATTATCAGAGAAGATAGTTGACTTCCTAAATAAACAGATAAAATTGCTGCTACTGGAACAGATGAGACTAAAACTCCAAAGAGGATCCCTATTGAACATGTAATAGCCATCGAAGAAACACCAACAATTAACGATTCAATGGTAAGAACCAAGTAGTTTTCTATCAAATCTCCCGTAAACGCATCAATTATGAACCCAATCATAAGAGAAATTGATATAGCAATAACTAAACATAAGTATACAGCTAAAAATTTTGCTAAAAGTAGGCTACTTCGTCTTACGGGTCTAATTAGAAATAATTCATATACATGACGATTTTTTTCACTAACTATTGTAGTACTCAACATAATCACAGAAAGTGTTCCCCCTATACTTGAAACAACAATAGCAACCAAAAATGAAATAGGCATTCCCTCTAATTCAGCAGGATTAATGAATTGAATTAGAAAAGACAATAAAGGCAACCCAAACCAAAGAACTATCATTACTTTTGACTTTGCATATCCTTTTAATTCATCTAAAAAAAGCAGTTTTAAGCTCAATTAGCTTCACCTCCAACATACTTCAAATAAACATCTTCCAAACTTGGTTTTAAAAGGTTGAAATTTCTAATATTACAATTTTGCTCTTTTAACATGGTAATAATTTGATGAATCGCTAAATCTACGTCTACACCTGATTTTAGATGGATTAATTGTCTGTTTAACTTTATTTTCTCTACATATTCAATATTTGAATTATCTTCTAATCCTTCGATTAAAGGGGTATTTTCAGCTACCTTAATTTCTATTATATTTCCTATCTGAAAACTATTCTGAAGTTCTTCCGGTGTCCCGATTTTCATGATTTGTCCTTGGTTTAAAATGCCGATTTTGTCAGCAATGTCTTGAACATCGCTTAGTATATGTGAGGAAAACAAAATTGTTACTCCACTTTTTGCTAATTTTTCTATAATTTTTTTGAATTGAAATCTACTGCTAGGATCTAATCCAGATAAAGGTTCATCTAAAATTAAAATCTCTGGGTTATGCAGAAGTGCCTGTCCTAACCTTAATTTTTGAAACATACCTCCTGATAAATGAACTATTTTTTTGTATCTCATCTCTAAAAGATTTAAAAACTCTAAAATTTCTTGAGTTCGGTTTTCGAGATGTTCAGAATCAAGCCCAGAAAGCTGGCCAAATGTCTTAAATGCATGGTCAATTGTTCGCCACTCTTGAAATCCTGCTTCTTGAGGATGATATCCTATTAGTTTATGGATATCTTTTCTATTTGTAGAAATATCTTTTCCATAAATGTGAACATCTCCCAAGTAATCTCTAATTAAACCAACTAAAATTTTAATTGTAGTTGTTTTACCGGCGCCATTTGGTCCAATATATCCGAATATATCTCCTTTTTTTATAGTGAAAGATACTTTATTTAAAGCGAGTAGTTCTTTAAATTTTTTAGAAACGTCTTTAAATTCAATACAATTAACATTATTCATTTAACTAATCCCCTTTTCATTATGAATAAAGTGAAGAATGATTACTTTAATAATTAGTTTTTTATATTCATAAATTTAAGAATTTAAACATAAAATAAATCAATATTATTGATTAAAATTTTGGTTTCTTAGTCTTGGAGGAGGGACAAATACAGTTCTTGGTCCTTCTAATAAAGATATTGCATTTTCAGGACAGAAATGAGCACATAAACCGCATCCTATACACCAATTTGGGTTTCGTTCAGCTTTATTATTGGTGTTACCCTCAATTGCGTCTACCGGGCATTTCTCCATACATGTGCCGCACCCAATACATTTATCCTGATCAATATATGATAAATAATTGGTTGAATTTATCATAGCTGTAGTTCCTTGCCTCCACAAATCAAAAATTTTACAACAAAATTTACAACAATTACAAACACCAGTTTCTGCTTTAGAGATATCAGAATGAGGATGCCAAGCTTTGTGAACTAATCCATCTTCTTCAGATTTTTTTAAAATTTTTATGGCTTCATCTTTAGATATCAATCTGCCAAAACCCTGCGCTACAACATATTTAGCAGATTTTCCAAAAGTAAAACAATTCTCTCTAAGATTTGTTTGTTTACATGGCTTTAAGAGTAAATCTTGATATTGTCTACAAAAACAATGACCTACAGCAACTTCATCAAATTTTTCGATTAATTCTTCTACATTTTGCGTTGTCATTATTCTCTCTTCTGGGATTTCTAATTCACTATTTACTGTTATTTGAATTTCTTTCCCTTCTAAATTATCATGAATTGGTATTGTTCGATCAAAGGAAGGCATTCTTTGGAATAACGGTAGAATCATATCATAATTATTTTGTATAAATTCTGTTAGTTCTTTGAATAATTGAGCAAATAATTCAGCAATTTCTTTGTTTTCTTCAGAAAATTGAATCTTTTTCATGAAAGTATACTCAAATGCTCCAAGCATAATTAATGGCATTAGTCTATAAACCATTACTCCTTTTGAATTAGGTTGATTAAATACAAATCCTTTTTTTGCTAATTTTTTAATATGTATATTTATCTCTTCTTCTGGCATCTTGGAACTTTTTTTTAATTCTTCCATTGTTTGAGAGGTTTTCTTTCTAAAACACTTGATAAAATCTAATTGCTCTTCATCAATCAATAATGTCAATAATTTAATCAATGTATTATTTATAGGAAATGGAAGAAAACCTGCTTTTATTATAGTTCTTGCTGCCTGTCTAAACTTTTCTTCTGACATTCTATATCATTACAAGTTAAATAATAAATTATATCTAAGAAATATTAATTCGTATTTTAAGTTAAATGTTGAAGCCTTTGACTTTAAACTTATAAAAGGATACAGAAATCTATTTATATAAAGTGGTTTCTATGATGAAATAATAAGATTATAGGTGAAAAAAGTAATGGAAGAATTTAAGAAAAAACCAGATTATTCTAAGGAAGAAGAAATAAATAAAGCTATAGGGCGTATTCTCTGGGGTGAAAAATTTAAACCCTTTTCAATGCGGCGTTTAATTTTTGGATTTATTAAAAAAAAAATAGGAGGAAAGTAAGAAAATGGGAACGAAAGAGGAACTTTTGCAGGCAATAATAGATTTAGATGAAGATATGTCATATAAGTTAGTTCAAAAATTAATTGAAGAAAGCATTATTCCTGTTGAGATTATTGAAGTACTTAGGAAGGGAGTAGAAGTAGTTGGAGATAAATTTAATAGTAAAGAGTATTTTTTAGCTGAATTAGTAATGGCGGGCGAAATTTTTTCTCAATCTAACAAGATTCTTGAACCATATATGAAAAGATTTACTGAAAGTAGTGGTAATTTGGAAACAATAGTAATTGGTACTGTAAAGGGTGATGTTCATGACATCGGAAAAAACATTTTTATTACTCTTTTAAAATCAGCGGGTTATAATGTTATTGATTTAGGAGTGGATATCCCTCCCGATAAATTTGTTGAAAAAGTAAAAGAAACTGGAGCTAAAGTTGTTGCTTATTCAGGTCTACTGACTGTCGCGTTAGAATCTATGAATGCAACAACCAAAGCTTTAGAAGCAGCAGGTCTTAGGCAGAATTTGAAAATTATAATTGGAGGTCTTCCTGTTGACGAACTTTGGATGAAAGAAGCAGGAGCAGATGCTTTCACAGATAATGCTTTTGAAGGTATAAAGATTGTTAATAACTGGTTAAGAGGTGAATTGTAAAATGGATCCAATAAAGGAAGAAGCAATGACTAGTGTTGAAAGAATGCTTACTGCTATGGATTTAAAAGAGCCAGATAGAGTTCCGGTTTGGCCATTAATTGACTTTATGCAAACTAAGTACCTTGATCATATAACCGCTGAAGATATGCTTAATGATCCAGAAAAAGCTCAAGAAGCGATGGAATGGATTTACCATAAAATGGGAGGTTTTGATATTGCTATGGCAGGAGGAGGAATGTACATGCAATATGTAAATCCATTTCCCGATATGTTTTCTGTGTACTATTTAGATTGGCAAATGCCTGGTCGTCAGTTAGATCCGAATGTTCCCCCTCAGTTATCAGAAAGAGCTTTATCTAATCCATTTCTAAAAGCAGAAGATTATGATAGGATTCTAAAAGAAGGGTTTTTTTGGCTTGCTAACTTCAATACTTACAAAATGAGTGATATGATGAAACTTGGGAAAATAGCTCCCAAAGTAGTTGAATATACAATTAAATGGTGGGAACATTTTCAAGTTCCAACTTTTAATGATGGGGCAGGCAGTACGGTGTTCGATTTATTATCAACATTTCGAGGATCTACAAACTTCATGAAAGATATTTATCGGCACAAGGATAAAATTATTGAAATTTGTGATAAATACACGGATGATTTTATACGTATGGGTGAATATGGAATTCGTCAATGTCAAGGAAAAACATTACTAGTTGGAGCAGTTAGAGCTAGCGCTGATTTTATCTCAATAAAGCACTTTGAAGAATTATTTTGGCCTTATTTTAAAAAAACGGTCAGCACTTATGTTAAAAAAGGGTATATTATTCAAATGCACATGGATACTAATTGGACAGATCGTCTACATTATTTACTCGAGCTACCTAAAGGAAAACTTTATCTTCATATGGATGAAAGAACAGATATATTTAAAGCTAAAGAAATACTCGGAGGACATATTTGTATTGAAGGAAATCTTAAACCCTCGTTATTTACTATTGGAACTCCATATATGATTGAAAAACAAGTAAAGAAAATTATTGATGAATGTGCAGATGGTGGTGGACTTATTGTCGGTTCTGAAATTCCAGATAATGCAAAATTAGAAAATCTTAAAGCTATGTGTGATACCTGTAAAACATATGGATTAT
>JBHLNL010000048.1:0-20646 GCA_048941605.1 Promethearchaeota archaeon
TTTTCTTACATGAATATTAAGTCTTTGTTAATATTAAACTTTAAAGTTAATAATTAAAAGATATTATATTTTCTTAAACAATTTAATTCAATTTTTATAGTTCTTAAAAGATATTTATCTAGAAATGATTGAGCCTTATTTTGATGAGCAAGATTTTACTTTATTTCATGGAGATATTTTAGAGGTACTTAAACAATTTGAAGATAAAAAATTTGATTTAATATTTGCTGATCCACCTTATTTCTTATCAAATGATGGGATTACATGCAAATCAGGAAAGATGGTTTCTGTTAATAAAGGTAAATGGGACAGATCAAAAGGTTTTGACGAAGATATTAATTTTACTGATTCTTGGTTAAAAGCGTGTAAGAGAGTTTTAAATAAAAATGGTAGTATATGGATTTCTGGGACCTTACATATCATTTATAAAGTGGGTTATCTATTAGAGAAAAATGGTTATGATATAATCAATGATATCGTTATGTATAAACCAAATGCACCCCCTAATTTATCATGTAAATATTTTACACACAGTCATGAAATAGTGTTATGGGCTCGTAAATCTAATAATTCACTTCATACGTTTAACTATGAGAAAATGAAGAGTTGGAATAATCCTAAAGATAAACTAAAGAATGTAGATAAACAAATGAGAAGTGTTTGGTCAATTCCTTTAATGCCTCAGGATGAGAAGCAGTTTGGCAAACATCCAACACAGAAACCCCTAGAATTATTAAATAGAATAATATCATCCTCTTCAAAAGAAGGCGATTTTGTATTAGATCCTTTTGTAGGTTCTGGCACAACAGGAATAGTATGTAGTATTTTAAAAAGAAAATTTATTGGTATTGATTCGAAAAAAGAATATTTAAAAATTGCAATTAAAAGATTTAAAGACAAAAATAAGAAAGAGTTATTATTTTCTCCTAAGACTAAAAATCATCTAATGAAATATATTTAAATCTTTTAAATTTCAGAATTTCAGCAAAAAAAAAATAATAAAAACTTTTATTAAACTAAGTAATTATAATTTTAATTAAACTGAATGAATGATAATTTTTTGGAATATAAATGCAATTAGAACAAAGAACTCTTTCAAATTATAAAGAACGCACGTTAAGAATGAAAGATATACTTGTAAAGGCTCCACATGAAATTTGTATCGAAAGAGCTAAATTATTTACAGAGTCCTATAAAACCACGAAAGGAGAAAACCCAATTATTAGATTTGCGAAAGCAATGGATAATTATTTAGCAAATATGACAATTAAAATATGGGATGATGAATATATAGTCGGAAGTAGATGTACTAAGTTTGTAGGAACTCCATTGTATCCTGAAGCACGTGTAGATACAATAGAGCAAGATATTGATAGATATGATACTCTTCCTGTCCAGACTCTTTTCTTAACAAATGAAGAAAGACAATTTATAAAAGAAGTAATAATTCCTTATTGGAAAGATGAGGAAACTACTGTACAAGAGCGGTTTCAATCGTATTTAGATTCAGATTTAAGAGATATTATAAAAAAACTTGTTTTTACTGTAGATGTGGAATACTCCAGTGGAATTGGTCATTTTTTTCCAGGCCATGAAATTGTTTTAAAAAACGGAATCAACGGCTTAATTCATAAAGCAAGTGAGAATTTGGATAAATTTTCTCATGATAATGATAAAAGGGTTTTTTTAGAATCAGTAATCATTTTATTGAATGCTGCTAAGAATTTTATACAGAGATTTTCAAGTTTAGCGAAAGAAATGGCTGAAAATGAACGAAATCCTGAACGTCAAAAAGAACTCTATGAAATATCTGAAATCTGCAACAATATTTCTGGAAATCCACCAAAAAGATTTAAAGAAGCCCTGCAATTAATTTACTTTACTCATCTAATATGTGGTTTAGAAGATGGTGGTTTTGCTATTTCAGTGGGTCGGTTGGATCAATATTTATATCCCTATTATTTGGCAGATATAAAAGGGGGTAAAATTACAAAAGAGATAGTTCAGTTTCTTATTGAATGCTTTTTTATAAAACTTTCAACTCTTTGGAATTATGTCATTTCCAAAGGAGTAGTTATGGTTGAAGGCCCTCCTATTGCTCAAAATCTAGTTATAGGGGGATTAACTCGAGAAGGGAAAGATGCCACAAATGAATTATCTTTGATTATTTTAGAGGCATATGATCATATAAAAACTGTACAACCAACATTTTCTGTAAGAATTCATAAAGATTCATCGGAAGATTTTCTAGAGAAAGTTGGAGAATCTATAAAAATGGGGACCAGCATTTCCTTATTAAATGATCAAGTAATGATCCCGGGTCTTATAAATCGAGGTTTTACTCTTGAAGATGCTCGAGAATATGCACCAGTGGGGTGTTTTGAACCTCAACACCCTTATAAATCATTTGGATCGACAAATGCAAATCAACTGAATGTAGTAAAATGCTTGGAATTAACTTTGAATAATGGAGTTGATATGTTAACAAGGAACCCATATGGATTAAAAAATGATAAAGAAATCGATTCTTATGAAGATTTTTGGGAAGCTTTTAAGAATCAGGTGAAATTTTTCATTGATTATATGGTAAAAATAATGTATTTTCTTGATAAAGCAATTGCTGAACTTGCCCCCCAACCATTTTTATCAGCAACTATAGATGATTGTATAGGACGTGGACTTGATGTAACTAAAGGTGGAGCAATATATAATTTTACAGGACCACAATTGATAGGTTTAGCTACAGTTGCAGACAGTCTTGCTGCTATTAAAAAAGTTGTTTTTGAAGATAAGCTTCTTCAAATTGAAGAATTAGTTCAATTGCTTGCCAAAAATTTCAGGGGAAATTACCAAGGAAAAAATGGAACAGAATGGCGAGAATACTTTATAAATAAATTACCAAAATTCGGAAATGATGACGATTATGTTGACCAAATAGCTATTAAGGTAGCAAAATTTTATTGCGATGAAATTTCAAAACATTCGAATTTCAGAGGAGGAAAATTCAATCCTGGAATTTACTCTACAACTTTTCATTTAGGATTCGGTATTTTTACAGGAGCTTCTGCTGATGGTAGAGGAAAAACTGAACCACTCTCAAATGGCATTGGTCCTACTAGTGGCATGGATAAAAAAGGTCCAACAGCTATTCTTAATTCTATTAAAAAGCTTGAAAATGGTTTAATGACAAATGGTAGTTCATTAATTTTAGCATTCCATCCAAACACATTGAAATTGGAAGTTCTAATGCCACTTATTCGAACCTTCTTTGAACCTGATGGTGGTTATCAAATACAATTTAATGTTGTAGGAAAGAAAGTTCTATGTGATGCTCAATTAAATCCTGATAATTATAGAGGTTTAGTTGTAAGAGTCGCAGGATATTCAGTATATTTCACAGAATTATCAAAAAATGCTCAAGATGAAATTATTGCCCGAACTGAGTATTAATCTTATTTTTAAAAAAATGTAAGAAAAATAATAAAAAATTTTAGGTATTCTGATTTTAACAATATAATTATACAATAATTATAGTTGGGCCTGTAGATCAGTGGAAGATCGCTTGATTAAATTGGGTATATAACTTAATTTCAAGATTCGCATTCAAGAGGTCACGGGTTCAATTCCCGTCAGGTCCATTCTATTATTATACATCTGAAAAGGATTTTAAATGTCAGAAGAAACAACATATCCAAAAAGATTTAACTTTAAATTAGTTCAAGAGAAATGGATAAAGTATTGGGAAAAAAATAAGATTTGTGCTTTCAATAAAAGCCGGAAAGATGAAGTTTTTACAATTGACACCCCACCTCCATTTGTTAGCGGAGTATTACATATAGGACAATATTTGAATTATGCTTGGATTGATTTTGTAGCAAGATACCGTCGAATGAGAGGACAAAATGTGTACTTTCCCCAAGGATGGGATTGTCATGGATTACCTGTTGAGCTAGCAGTCATTAAGAATTATGGAATTTCAAAAGATGATCGAGAAAACTTTTTAGAGAAATGTAAAGAATGGGTAGAAAAAAACATTAAAAATATGACAAAACAATTGAATGATTTAGGGTATTCAACTGACTGGGAATATACTTACAGGACTATGAATGATGATTATAAACGAAAAGTTCAAATTTCACTCTTAGAATTCTATGAAAAAGGTCTGCTTTATAGAGACAAATTTCCAACTCATTTCTGTGTAAATTGTGAAACGTCTGTTGCAAAAGCAGAGGTAGGTTATCAAGATGAGTTAGGAAAATTATGGTATATAAAATTGCCAATTCTAGATAGAGAAAATGAGTTTATTACTATTGCTACAACTCGTCCTGAATATATGGAAGCATGTGTTGCCATAATGGTCAACCCGAATGATGAACGCTATTATGATATTTCTGCTGCTAAGATTGAAATTCCATTTACGAACAGAACCGTGAGAATTTATATGGATACTTCAATTGATATGAATTTTGGTACTGGTGTGGTCTATGTCTGTACATATGGAGATGAAATGGATATTAAGTGGAAATTTGATTATGACTTGGATGAGATCCAAATTTTCACAGAAGATGGTCATATGAATGAAAATTCAGTATATAAAGGATTAACTATTATGGAAGCAAGAGAACAAATAGTTAAAGATCTTACTGAAAAAGGATTAATTGAAAAAATAGAGGATTTTGAGCATAGTATAATTATACACTCAGAACGTGATACTTGTAGGAAACCAATAGAATATCTACCTGTTTATCAGTGGTTTATAAATGTGAAGGATTACATACAAGAAATTATTGAATCTGGAGAAATTATGAAGTGGTATCCTGAAAAACAAAAACAAAGATTAATAGATTGGGCAGAAGGATTGGATTGGAATTGGGTTATTTCACGTCAGCGCTTTTTTGGTACCCCTATTCCATTTTGGTATTGTAAGGATTGTGGTGAAATTATCCCGCCTAAAAGAGAAGATTTACCATTAAACCCTGTTAAAACTTCACCGCCAGTTAAGCAATGTCCAAAGTGCAAAAGTAAAAATATAATCGGTGAGAAAGACGTTTGTGATTGTTGGATAGACTCTAGTCTTACTCCTTTAGAAATATCAAAATGGACAGAAGATAATGATTTTTTTAAAAAAACTTATATGGATGCAAAAGTTCATCGCTCTCAAGGCTATGAAATCATACGTACTTGGTTGTTTTATACTTTGTTTCGATGTAAAATATTAACTGGAAAGGCACCTTTCTATGAAGCAATGATTAATGGAATGGTTGCTGGTCCAGATGGGAGACATATGTCAAAGAGTCTTGGAAATTATATTGCACCAGAAGAAGTGATGCCTGAATTTGGTTCTGATGCTATAAGATATTGGACAGCTATGGGTTCTTTAGGCGATGATTATCCGTTTGAATTTACTTGGCTAAATTTACAAACCAAACAACCTGTTTCAAATGATTTTATTCTAAAAGAAAGAAAAAAACTTCCAGAAGATAAATTTAATAAGAAATATACGAGAAAGTTTGAACAATTAATTGGAGCCTCAAGATTTTTAACTAAAATTTGGAATGCATACAGATTTTTATTTTTAAATTTGAATAAGATTAAGATTGATGACATTAATATTAATCCTAATGAATTATCTTCTATAGATTGTTATTTCTTTTCAGAATTTAACAAAAATTTAGATATGGTTACAAAATATTTTGAGGGATATAATTGGCATGGAGCTACGATGATATTACGCACTTTTTTTTGGAATGAGATTTGTGATAATTATGTTGAAGCCATAAAGCATAAATTTTATTCTGAAAGCCAACAAATGCAAAAAACCTCCTTAAAAAATGCATTAAACCTTTTTTACAAATTATTAACCATAACATCTGTAATAATGCCATTTATTTCAGAAGAAATTTACTCAATTCTCTATAAGCGATTTAAGAATCTAAATTCTATCCATTTAGAGAAATGGCCATTACACTATGATAAGATCTCAGAAGATTTAGCTATGGATGGAAAACTAATTATTGAAATTATTAAATATCTAAGAATGGAAAAATCAAAGCTTCAAATACCTTTAAATCAAAGTATCAAAAAAGTTATTTTGATTTCAGATCCAAAGCAACTGAAAAAAATTGATAACCTAAAAAAAGAAATTATAAATACTCTTAGAATAGATAATTTAGAATTAATTGAGAGATCTCAAGAAAAAAATATTAAGGAAAAATCAGATTTAAAGCAAGATATTGAAGACTTAAATATTACAGTTTATATTTTTATGTAATAGAGATTTTTCAAAAATTAATTAATCTTCTTCTTCATTTTCATGTATATTCTCAGTTTCATTGAGAGTTTCTGAAGCATCATAGAGTTCATCTTCATCTGGAGTTTCATTCCTTGATATTTCTTCAATTCCCAATTGCTCAACCATAGCTCTTTTCAATTCATTTTTATCTTTTGGTAAACCAAACAGATCTGCATATTTATCTGTGGTTGCTAATTCGTGAGTTCTTCCTTTTTTTACAGCATTTATAAATCCATTATCTATAAGATATTTTACATGTTCATATGCCCCAGTACCTCTCAGTTTGATAACCATTGATTTTAAAATCGGTTGTTTTAAAGCAATAATGGTTAAAGTTCTCAAATATCTTTCTGCTATTGCTCCTCCTTTAGCAAATTTAGATACTTGCTCTGTATATTCTGGTCTAATTTGCATTTGGTACCTATCTCCAATTTGTGCGATTATAAGGGCTGTAGAACGTTCTAAATAATCAAATGCTACTTCATTTACTAATTCTTCCACTTCTTTCTTAGAAAATTCTAATTTGGTGGAGATTTCTTCTATAGTTAAAGGTCTTCCTGCAGCATATAAAGAAGCTTCAACTAAGTTTCGATGAACCATTCTCATTTGATCCTTTAGTGATTCTTCATCAAGATTTGGAGTCTCTGAGATTCCCTTAGTTAAGTTTGCTTGAAGTTCATCTTTAATATTTTGATTTTCTTCATAATCTTCTACTAATAAAGGATCTGATTGTAGATTTGATTCATCAAGTGTGTTTATTTCTTTAATTTCTTCTAAATTATCTTTGGGTTTTTCATTAAGATCATGTTCAGGATTGTTTTCCATAGTATCACCATAGTTTTAACTTAAATTACAAATCTAAATTTTATTTTATATTAATACTAATATCTTGAAAATCTTCATCTTGAGATAAGGATAATTTATTTCCTGTAGATAGGAACATTAATGCTAGAAACATACGGACAAACGAAAACTTCCGCCCAATACTACTTTTCTCTTCATTCTTAATAATTTTTGTTAAATCATAAAAACTAGATTCTTTATTATTTAAATCTATCGTAGCTTTTATACGATTATACCATGAATCATGCAATTCTTCTATTGTTTGCTCTCTTCCACTTATATGTTTTAAAAGTTCTTTAGGGAGTTGAGCTTTAGATTTCATTTGAATCCGTTGTTGTTGTAATTCTTCCTTTCTCAGCCGCCGTCTTCTCAATTTTTCTTTATTCTGCATAACTTCTATAATAGCAGATCTCATAGCATCGAATAATTCATCTTTTGTAGCTATTTGCATTTTAGGTTGAATTGGTTGGGCTAAAGCTTTTGGAATAGACCTACTATGTTGTTGCCTGAACTTCTCTAATTCCTCTCTTTTTTGAATCTGTTCTTCTTCTCTAATTATGCTTGAAATTTTATAGTGATGTAGTGTTGCAGATGTTTTTAGTGCAATTCCTGAAATCTTATAATTTATTAACTCTTCATGGAGCATTTGATCAAAAAATTCATCAACCAATTTTGCTAAGTCATAAAAAGCTATCTCCGATTCTTTTGCTATTTCAGTATCTAAAAGACTTGAAAAGGGGGGTCTTTGCCAAAATTTTAGTTCGATTTTTTCTTTTCTCAATAAAGCAAGATCTTCCTCATCATCAAACTCAGCAATTAATTCTTCTTCCACATCATCAATTTCTTGAGTTCTATCTATGAATTCAGGAGATGACACAATTTCTTGAAGTAATTCGATGATTTCTTTTTTTTTAGATTTAGAAGGAATTTTAATATTGTTTTTCGAGGCAAAATCTCTTAACTCTTTTACATTCCATTCATTAAATTTATATTCTTCTGTAAGTGTTTTTTCATTTTCTGATATTTTTACTCACCATCTCATTCTGTAATAGTCGGCTCAATATCTTCAAGTTCAAGAAGCCTTTTAGCCTCTTCTTCTAGATCAACGCTAAATATATCAGTTATTCCACTTTGCTGCATTGAAACTCCATAAATTCTATCTGCATTAACAATATTTTCCTCACGATGACTAATCACCATAAATTGAGCTTGTGAAGCAAATTCTTTGATAACCATTGAAACGCGGTGTACGTTAGGACCATCTAAAGCAGCATCAATTTCATCCATTATGTAAAATGGAGCGGGGTAAAATTCTTGGACAGCAAAAATAAAAGAGAGAGCCACCAAGGTTTTTTCACCTCCACTTAGGATTTCCAATGAACTAATCTTTTTACCTCTCGGTCTTGCTTCAATACTGATACCTCCTTCAAAAGGTTTATCTGGACGATCTAATATCATTTTTGCTGATCCTCCAGGAGAGAGTTTCTGAAATATACGTGAAAATTCTCGATTAATTTCATGATAAGCCTTCATAAAAGTCCGTGTTTTTTCAAGTTCAATTTTATCAATGGCATCAAGTATTGATTTCCTCTCTCGTTGAATTGTTTGCCTTCTCATATCAATCTCATCAAATCTTTCTTTCACTGCATCATATTGCTCAATAGCTTTTAGATTCACTGGTTCAAGAGTTTTTTTCTTCTTTGTTGATTCTACTATATCTGATTGTAATTCTGATTCTATTAAATCATCAGTTACAGGTGGTAATGATCCATATTCTTTAGAACGCTGGAATAAAGTATCTATTTGGTCAGTGCACATTAATTTTTTTGACTCAAAATTGTTTACTTTAGAATTTTCCATGGATAAATCTGATTTTAAATCGGTTATAATTTTTTGATATTGTTTTTGTTTTTTCCATGATTCATCCTTCTCTTGTGTAGAAACATCAATCTCTTTTTGTTTTTCATTTTTCTTCAGATTTTCATTATCTAAGTCTTCATTGAAATTACCTAACTCTTTTTTTATTGATTCTATTTGTTGTTCGGTATCTTTTATATCTTGGCCTAAACCGATAATCTTCTGTTCTCGTTCCTTATTTTTATTTAATTCATTTAATTTTCCTTGGAATTTTTGTAATTCTTTATTCAATTTATTCAGTTTTTTCTGAGCTGCTTTTTGGGATTCTAACTCTACAGTTTTTTCATTCCTCAAAGTATCTATTCGTTCTTGCTTTTGATCAACATTCTTTTGAATTCCCTCAACTTGAGAATTTAATCCTTCTATATCATTTGAACAAGTTTCAATTCTTTTGTTTGATTCTACATTTTCTTTTTTAATATCTTCGATAGAGTTGATAAGCCTCATTACATTTTCAAGGGCTCTTAGACGATCCATTGTATCTTCAAGCTTTTTATTTTTGTCATCTATTTGTTTTCGCAAATTTTCTGTTATTTCCCAGAATTTCTCCTTTTGGAGAATAAGCTCATCAATATTTTTTTGTAGCGTATCTTGTTCAACTTGAATATTTTTAATATTTTCCTCTGTATTTACTATTAAAGTTTTCTTTTCTCCAATAATATTATTCAATTTATTTACATTTTCATCAATTTCTATAATATTATCAAACAAGTTCCGTATTCCATGTAATTCTTGTAATTTTTGTCTTAGATTTTCTAAATCATTTTGTTTTTTATCAATATCATCCTGAATTTTCGAAATATTCTCCCAAAACATCTCCTTATGTTCTTTTAATTTCTGAATCTCATTATCTAAGTTATCAACCTCCACTTGCCTGTTATTAATGATTTCCTCTCTTTCAATAATTTCTTCTTCTGCTTTTTTAACTCTTTCATTTAATTCAGTGTTTCTTTTACCAATTTCTTCAAATCTCTTATTAAAAGTTGAAACATTTTCCGAAAAGTGTTTTTCTTGAATATTACTTTCGCTTAGTTGTTTTTCAATTATATTGAAATCTTCTGTTTGAGATTTGATATTTTCTGAAATTTCTTCCAATTGTTTGTATAATTCCTGACTTTTAGACATAGTTAATTTTCTTAAAGAGAGGTATACATTTTCAAGAATTTCCATTAAATCCTGGACAAAACTATCAAACGTAGAAGTTGAAGATTGTACCTCAACATCAGCGGATTCTTTTACTCTATCGATTAATTGACTAATTGTATCATCAGCATTATCTGTAAACAATTTTAAGGTTTGCATAATAGATCCCAGCATTTCTGTCATTTCTGTGGATTTTCCTGAATCACCACCAATATCCTCAACAGATTTCATAATATCTATTATATCTAATATAAACTTTTTGAAATCTTCTGCTGATGATTCGATTGCTTCCGCATTTGATTGTTGTATATTACTTTTAATAGATTCAACTGAAATATTGATGTTCTGAGTAAGCATATTTAAAATTTGTAGAATACCTGTGATATCTTTCGTATTTTTATCATATTCTTCTTCAGATGCTTCAATTTTTTTAGTAAGGTTTTCTTTTTCGTGTGATAGTTCTTCTAAACGCCTTTGAATATTTTCTTTTTTGGTTCTTGATTTTTCTGATTCGCTTGTAATATTTCTGATATTTTTATTTAAGGAATCAATTTGTAATTCTAAATTATTCTTCTCTCGATCTAATTTTGTTAATTCTTTTGTAAGAATTTTTAGTTCAGTATTTATATTCTCAATCTTTGCATTGTTATCGTTAATTTCAGATTCAAAAGAATATTTCTTCAATTTAAGTAATTCTAGGTCTTGCTCATTTTTTCTATAAATTGAATTTTCTTGCTTTAAATTTGTTCTTAATTCATTCAGATTTTTGTTTATATTCTCATTTTCTTTCAATAAATCTTTCACAGCTTTTTCAGCATCTCTACCTTTACTTAAATCGGCAATTTTTTTTTCAATTAAATCCTTTTTTTCATTTAACTCTTGTATACTTTCTTGATTCATTTTAATTTCTGTATTTAAGGATGATAAAGAAGCTTGAGAATCAGTTAATTTAGAATTCATTTGATTTTTTTCTGCTTGAATATTATTTATGTTATTTTCAAGATCTTTTTGATTTTGATTTTCTTTAGATATTTTGGTGTTTAAATCATTAATTTGTTTTCTAATTTCCGATTCTGTCTTTTTTGTTGCTTGAATGGCTTCATCGATACTTTGAGCATCTCTTTTTAATTTTTCTAACTCAGATTCTAATTTTTCCTTCTTTTCTTCATTTTTTTCTATAGTTCCTCTAAGCATCTTAATTTGAGCATTATTAGATGATATAGTTTGTTGTATTTTGGAAATTTCTGCTTTAAAGAGAGATTTCTCATCCTCAGTATTTTTTATTTGAATGTCTAATTCAGATTGGTTTTGTTGTCTTTTCTCGATTTCTTTTTTAGCCTCTTCAATATGATTATCACATTCCGAAATTTCATTTGAAACACCTTCTATCAATGAATCAAAAGTTTGTCCCTCCTCAAGTTCCATTTGTTTACTTTCAAGAGTTTCAATTTCCTTAGTTAATTTTTCGATAGATTTTTCAGCTAAATTTAACGTTGTTTGGCTTGAAGATATTTGTGTCTTAACTTGAGTAATATTTTCAATAATTTCTTCTTTCTCCTTTTCTTTTTCTGAAATTGTCTTTTGAATGTTATCCATTACAAGGGATTCTTGTTTTAAAACATCTTCCTGTCGGTTTATTTTCTCCTTCAATTCTTCAATGATTTTTAAAGAATTTTCGATCTTCTTTTCTAATTCATCTTCTTCTTCCCGCAATTTTGAGATTTTTAAAGCAATTAACTGAGAATTTAAGAAGTTTATTTGTTCATCTAATTCCTTCCAGGCTAAAGCATCATTTTTCTCTTTTTCGACTTTTTTCAATTGAGCAGATACTTCTTTAAAGATTGCTTCAAATTGCCCTAAATCTCTTTCAGCTTTTTCTAATTCTTTTAATGTGGCATCTTTCATCTCATCATATTTCTGAAGCCCAATTAATTCTTCAATAAAATTTCTTCGTTCATCTGCATTCATATGAGTTAATTCAACAATTTTACCCTGAAGGACAAATTGATTGCTCCCATCAGGATCAATATTTGCTGCTGCTAATGCGTTAAGTATTTGTTGGCGAGTAGTTTTAGTCCCATTCATTTTATATCCGCCTCCCCCACCTTTCTTTATTGTACGTGTGATTTCAAATGCGTCTGTACCTCCTGGAAAAACATTATCAGAATTATCAAAATATAATGTAACTGATGCTCTTTGAGATGGATTTTTTCCTCGTGACCCAGCAAAGATTAGATCCTCTAGACTTTTTGCTCTCATAGTTTTCTTGCTTAACCGACCTAATGCAAAACATAATGCATCTATTATATTAGATTTACCCGCACCATTTGGACCGACTATACATGTGAAGCCGCTTGAAAGTTTAATAGTAACTGTTCGATCTCCAAATGATTTAAAACCACTCATAGAAATTTTTTTAATATGAGTCAAAATTTATCTCCAAATCTTTCTTTCTTATTATTAAAAAAATAGTGTGATTACTCCTATAAATATATCATATAGCATACTAAAAAAATCTGGCTTATATTTTCTGATTTTCAAAAAGATTTCTAATTAATTTTTTTGTTGAAATTAAAAAAAATTTAATGAAAGAAACAAAGTCTTCCCTATTGGTTAAAAAATGTATCAATTATAACCTTTATTTGCTTAGGGTTTATTAATGTGAAGAAAAATTCACTATTTATGTTATTAAAATCATCATAATTTAAATTTTTATAAGAGGTTCTTTTTGAGGATTTTATAAGCCCTTTATTTAACATTTCTTCAATTAGATTGTTAAATTCATTATAATTCTTGGTATATTCTAAAGCCTCACAAGAAAGTTCATATAATTCCTGTAATTCATTTAATGAGATGTAGTAATTCATTTTACTCATAAAAAAGTTTGAAAGATTATCTAAGAATATAACTGTTAATATATCTTCTTCTGAAAGATAATTTATTATATTAAATTCATCTGAGATTTGGAAAGCATCAAACTCATTTTGACAAATCTCCAATAATTCAAAATTGTTTGAACTTTTATTGCCTTTCATTAAAGGATATATATCTCGAAGTATTTCAATGCCTTTTCCCGGTACAGGCACGTATTGATCAAATATTAAATCTGTTATATATCTAATCAAGTCCTTATCAAATTCATGTGAAAAACTTAATAAAACCCTTTGTTTAAGAATAGAATAAAGCTCGTGATATGTGAAAAATTTTAATTTATGTTTGAAATCAAATTCAGAAAGTAAATCTATAGTTCCGGGCCGGAGAAACTTATTTATTGTAGAAATTAATGTAATATTTGCTTCTTTACCAAATTGTAAGAATTTATGAAATATGTCAGGTTCTAAATATTCGATATTGTTGAAGATAAAAATCAGATGAGAATCAATTTTATTACAAATAAATTTAAAAGTATTCCATAAATGGGGTAGATTTGAATTTAAAATTTTTTGAAAATCAAAGTTAAATTTGGAAAATCTTGTTAATTCATTTAATATCGCAAAAATTAATTCTTCAAGTTGCTTCTCTTTACAATCTATATTAATTTTATGAATCATGATACGATCTTTATTTTGGATTAAAAGATCGTTTAATACTTTATTTACTATTACCTTTTTCCCAATCCCATCAATTCCGTGATAAAGAATGTTAAGACAAAACTCATCAGAAAATGAATCATTTAAAATTGAAAATAAAGAATTTTCCTCTTTTTTTCTATATAATAATTTTGGGGGAATATAATTTGGGTCAAATAAAGCTTTTGGACCGATAAAATTTTTATTTACATTGGATTTTATGATCATTTTTTTAGCCTTAATTTAAAATGATTTTAGTAATAAGTATTTAAACCCCACACCCGGGGAGGTTATTGAAAGTAAAACTAAATTTTATTTATTATAATTTTGCTGGTAATCGATATCTTTATAATTTTAGAGACTTTTTTGAAAATTTAGTAAATTAAATTATGATAAATTAAAAATCCAAAAATTAGATTATAGTTTTATATTATAATCAATATTTAATCGAAGCTTTCTAGTAAATTTTTTAAATTATCAGCAAGTAATGGTAAATATTCATAAGATTTAGTTTTTACATTCTTATTTAAACAAAGAGCGACCAAATATAGCCTTGTATTTCCAATATCTAATTTTCTAAGAAAAATAATTCCTTCCTTTTGAAATTCAGAGTGCTTTTCGGGAAATTCTACATTTGTAACAATATCAATTGTATTTATATCCCATTCTTCTAGTTTTTCTAATGCTTGAGTTAACCTTGGAGCAATAGACTCACATATTTCTTGATAAGCTGGATTTGTGCTTCTACTAGCAATTATAAAGCAATTCTGATCTAATAGAAGCGTAGAACTATTGTAAGTTTTCCCCATATAATCTTTCAATAATATTTGAAACATTTTAGATTTAGGAGTGGCAAAAAAAACCCCATCAGAGAAAGCTCTCAATAAACTTGGTTCATCATATATTGAAGTTTTAAAAATTGAAAATTTAACTCCTTTAATTATAAGTGAGATCTTTTTCTCTAAGAATTTAACATTATTAATTATTTTTTTATTATTTTTAATATCAGGATCATATTTATGGAACAAGATTAGAAATTGAAAATTATCAGGACGCGATTCTTTAATAATATTGAATACATCTTTAAGAAAAATAAGTGCTTCTTCAAATCTTTCAGGATCTTGTATATCTATAACATAAAATATTGATTGCATTTCTGTAAAATATTTGCTTTTGTTACCTAAATATATTTTTCTATAGCCTTTTTGACCACCTAAATCCCAACGTACAATTGAAATTCCTAATAATGAGTTTGTATGAAGAGTTCTTCTTGCTTTTATAGTGGGTTTAACTGAAGTTAATAGACTAAATTTTTTGTCTAATATTAATAAGATTGATGATTTTCCACCGCTTTCTAAACCGCAAAAAAGAATTTTCTTAAAATCTTTTGAATCACTCATAAGATTTTATAGGATATTATTGATTTTATTTATGTATTAATTACTTTAACTTCTATATCATTTTTCTCAATTCTTTCTTTAAATCGAATTTCTCTTAATTTTTTTGGAAAATTTAAATCGATATCGTCAAAAATAAAACCACTCGAACCTTTAGGTGCTTCTAAAATTTTTAATTTAGAGGGAGATATATTTCCTTTATAAAAAGAAATAATTTTGCTATTTCCAAGAAATTTTCTTGTTTTATAATTCCCAAATGTATTACAAGCCACAATTGGAATTCTATTTTCAAGTGCACGTGCTTTTAAATAAACTTGCCAGTTATCCATTCCATTTTCCCGTATTTGAGTTGGTGAAAACAATAAATCTGCTCCATGTTCAACAGCTAGTCGAGGTGTATCAATAAAGGCCATATCAAAACAAATTAAAATTGTAAAATAACTTGTTTTGTCAAGCCTAAATAGTTTTAATTCTTTACTTGGCTCAAAATGTTTACGTTCATAGGCATATAAGTGAATTTTATCTTGCCTTCCAATTTCTTCACCATTTTCATTAAAAAAATAACAGGTTATTGCTGGTTTTTTTGAGTTGGCTCTTTTCTCCCAAATTGCCCCTGATATAAATTTAACTTCGTATTCTTTAGCTAAATTTTTAATAAAAGAATAATCATTGCCTCTTTGCTCTTGAAAGTTTTGAGTTGGATCTCTAAATAAAGGAACCCATCTTTCTGGTAAGCAAACAACTTCGCAATTTTTATGCTTTTCTAATAATTCTTTGAGAATTCGTTCAATTTCATGATAACAATTGATTCTTTGCTCAAATAGTTCCGGTTGAATACAAGCTACTCTCATTATAAATATTATTTTGAATTTTCTATATTGTTAATCTCATTTATTATGTCAAATAACTCAGTTAAATTAGAAATCTCATAATTAGGCTTTAATTCTCTTTGGACTTTAAAATCTGCTTGATAGATATCATATTTTCCTCCACGATGAAGATAAACACTATAGATATTATTTAAATTAGCGGGGATTATATCTTTATCAATACGATCACCTACATATATTGTTTCTTTTCCCTTTACACCGAATTTTTTTAAGCAATACTTAAAAAGTTCCGGATTAGGTTTTTTAATCCCAATTTCATCTGAAATCACAACTAAATCAATCAATTTATCAACATTAAGTCTTAAAATTTTTTCATATTGCTTTATAGGTATTCCATCTGTTATTATTGCTGTTTTAATTGAAAGTTCTTTCAGAGTATTTAAAGTTTCTTCCACATCGCCATAAAGTCTTATGGAATTAACCTTTTCTGCATGATATGCCATCACAGCAGCAGCGATATATTTATATTGATCATTATATGAGAGATAATCTATATTATCTTCCATCTGATTTAATCTTCTAATGAAATAATTATAATGTTTTGAAGAATTTGAACCATACTCTTTAACTATTTCATGCAATATACGAACTGCTTTTGTTTTATCAATCTTCAAACCCATCTTAATCATTGCATCAATTCCTTTAATTCTAGCTCTTTCAGATAATCCTGTTGAGTCAAACAGACAATCATCCAAATCAAATCCAATTAATTTTATAGGAGACATTGTTAGATTCCGATTTTGTCAAAAATTCGTTGAAATAAATTATAATAATTGCTAATATTAATTGCTCTATGATATTAGAGGTTTAATTAAGATAAATTTATTTATCTTTAATAATATATAATCTTCAATATTAATTTATTCTAGGTTAAACAGAAAAAAAAGCAAATCTTGCTATTTAATAAATAATTCGTATTGGAGATTCATTATTTGAAATCTATCGTTGCTTTATCATATTTTCATCGCAAAATTGGTCCATTAGTATTTTATTCATATCCAGAAGATATGTTAGAAAAGGATTTATCACTTAAAATCGCAAACATCATGGATCAACAATTTAGTGAAGGTTTCTTTACTCATTCTTTTGAAAATCTGAAATCAATGAATTATTACTTTGAGATCCACTCAGATTGGGCAAGAGGAAATAAAGAAATGTTAATGGTTTCAATAATTCTTGATCAACAAATCCCTACAGAAGTGGAAGAGAAAATATCACAATTATGTACAGAATTCTCTGAACAATTACAATCAAATGAAGAGATTTATACTGCCTTCTATATTAATGATTTGAATAATTTTGAGGAAGATGATCAGGAAAACATAGTAAAAAATGAATCTTTAATAAGAGCGTGGGTAATTAATTTATATTGGGCAATTTTAGAAGATACAAGAGAGAAAACAGAAGAAGAGAAAATTGCTATATTACTAAATGATAAACATATATTTAAGACCTTAGAAAAATTATCTAAAGGTCCTATCCCATTAGAGTGGCTAAGAGAATGGTTTATTGATAAATTTCCTGAAAAAGATTTTAATGAGATTATTGAAACATTAGATGATAAACAATTCATTTTCATAAATCAAATAGGGTTAGTAGAGAAATATGTTCTCTTAGTAAAAGAGGTTAATGCCGAAAGAATTCCTCCTGATAGTGTTATTGAATATATTGATGATAAACCAGAACTGATAGAGCAACTTCTCCCTAAAGTTCAAGAATATTATAGTGAATATGAAAAGAAGACTAAGGAAGATTTAAAAAAAGACGCATTTACTTTATTTCAAATAATGGCAGATCCTAAAAAATATAATGTTCTATCAGAATTAAGAAATGGTTTAATTCCAAAAGATAAATTACCTAAGTTAGTAACTAAGAAATCTTTGGACTCCTTAATGGAAAATATAGATTTCTTAAAAAGGTATGATGTGATTGAAGAATTGGATTATAATGGTGAAACTTATATTGTTTTAAAAACAAACCTTCAAATTTCAACTGCTTTTCCTGAATGGATGAGAAAATTGTTGCCAAAAGAATCGGAATCTGTTGTGGCAGATAAATATCAAGCCAAAAGTAATGAAAATAGAAGAACTATCAAAACTAAAAGAAGTAAGTATTCAAAAAAAAAGTAATTTTAAAAAAAAAGAAATTTTCTACAAACGACTAATAATGACTAGTGAAAATGAATCTTATGATGATTTAAAAAACCTTTTAGGTTATATGGGAATTGAAATACTTGTAGCAATTTATAATGGGGCAAAAAATTATGAAACAATCAAATTGTTTTCTGGGTTACCAATTTCTTGTATAAATGGTAGGATCCCGGTTTTAGTGGATTTAGGTCTTATAAAAAAAAATCAGGATGAATATTTTTTGACAGAGAAAGGATTACTTTTTCGTAAAAGGTTAGAAAAATATTAATTAATAATAGATGACATCAGTTTGGGGCGACATTGTCATCGCTACCGAGCAAGTAGCTAACTTTGTCATAAGTTCATCATCTGTCAAATGATGCTAGTTCTCTTTACTATTTAATTTTTGATTATTATTTTTTTTATAATAATACTTCCTCAGATAATATCCTGGTCGCTTTAAACCTCCACTTTCATCGATTAATCGTTTTAAACCGCCTTCTTTTGAAATAATTGCTATATATTTATTGTAATCTCTCTTAGTAATCTCATTTCTTTTCAATAAATAAACTAAGATATTAATTGCTTCTTCATTTTTTGTACATCTTCTTAAAAAATCAATCGCACTGGGATTATATAACTCATTAGGATATAAAGTATTGGATTTCTGAAATTTCTCCTCATGTTCTTGCTCTAAATCCATTTTAAATGAATCTATATGCATTGTTTTCTTTTTTAATGAAATTTCTTTTATCAAATATGGGAAATTTCTTGTTAATTCATCTTTATTATATGATATTTTCAATCCATTCGATTCTTCAATCTTAACTTTTTTGCTATCTTTCTTCTTTTTATTATTTTCTTCCATAGAAATAATAACTTCCATATTTAGTTGATTGATTAATTGAAAATTGATTATATAATAACTAATAAATATAATAGTAATATATCCAAAAATTTTTGCTTTAACAATATAAAATAATAAAATTAATTAATTTCTATAAATTTTTGAAGATATTATAATATAAAAGAGTGCATGGAAAAATTGAAGTCTGGATATAGCTATGTAAAAGAGACTTTTGAGAAACACGAAAAAGGGTACAAAACACCACATTGGTACCGGGGAATTGAATATCGAAAGAGTAAATCAATTCAGAGAGTGGAAAAACCAACAAATATTCATCGTGCTAGAACTTTAGGTTATAGAGCAAAACAAGGATATGCAATAGTGAGAGCTAGAATAAGAAAAGGAGGAATGCATAAAATTCGTCCTAGACGAGGGAGAAAACCGAGAGCTATGGGTGTTTCTAAATATACTACGGGCAAAAATCTTCAATGGATTGCAGAGGAACGTGTTCAAAGAAAGTATCCAAACATGCAAGTTCTTAATAGTTATAAAGTTTATGCCGATGGGAAACACTGGTATTATGAGACCATTTTAGTGGATCCTAATCATCCTGTTATTAAATCAGATCCCAAAATTAATTGGATAGCTGAACCACAACATTCAAAAAGGGTAACTCGAGGTCTTACATCTGCTGGAAAGAGAGCCCGAGGTTTACATAAAAAAGGATGGGGTTCTGAAAAAACGAGACCAAGTATTAGAGCAAATAAAGGTCGTGGTAAATAAAATTATACTGATTTATTATCTCTTTATAAAAATTTAGATAAAGCTATAATTTATTTACACTAATTGTCATTCCACCATCGATTAAAATATTTTGACCTGTGATGTAATCTGCTGCTGGTGAAGCTAAGAACAATGCTACATCTGCAACCCATTTAGATTCGCCAATTTTGTCTAATGGAAGTCTGACACCTCTTGTCTTCAAAAAACTTCTGATTAAATTAGGATCATTATTATACAATGGTGTTAAAAATACTCCTGGGGAAATTGCATTAACTGTAATATTGTTTTTACCTAATTCAAGAGCCCATAATTTAGTAAATGCTAATAAGCCAGCCTTGCTTGCACTATAAATCCCTATATGAGGATTGATTCCATTTGTGGTTCCTGAACCTGAAACAATGTTAATTATTTTTCCAGCAATTGGAGTAAAATACTTTTGTCTCCTCATTTGTTTAAAGAATGCTTTTGTTACATTCCATGCTCCTTTTAAATTAACTGCCATGACTCTATCGTAAACTTCTTCTTTTGTCTTTAAGGAAGTACATATCCCACTATCAATACCTGCATTATTCACTAATAAAAAGAGGTTATCAAATTTTTCAAAAACATTATCAGCCATTTCTATTACTTGTTTGGAATCTGAAATATCTGCTTTTGCTATAACAACCTCAACATCATAATCTTTAAGGATTATTTCACGTGTTTGTTTTAATCCTTCATCGTTAATATCATTTATAACCAGATCTGCTCCTTTATTTGCAAAAGCTTTTGCCATTTCTCTTCCAAATCCACCTCCACCTGCACCTGTTATTAGAGCAACTTTTCCTTTCAAAAAT
>JBHLNL010000206.1:0-4753 GCA_048941605.1 Promethearchaeota archaeon
AAAGAAAAAACACCTAGAAAAAATTAAGAAAATAAAATAAAAGAAATTTAAAAAAATATGTTTTAGGCTTTAGTTTCCTCTAAAATCTCACCGAAGAGTCTTTTCACAGCATCTATCCGCTTTTCTTCTCCAATTTGCTCTACATCCTTTAAAGAGATAGCTTCTTTTGGACAAACATCAATACAGGCAGGGTATTTTTCGCCCCTCTCTGGATCAATGTAATCATCCTTCATTGTTTCGCAAAGATCACAAATTAAAGCCTTCTGAGATTGTATGTGTAAACTTAAAACTCCAAAATCGCATGCTCGGATACAAAAGGCACATCCATTGCATTTATCGTCATCAACAATAATTGAGCCTGTTTTTTTATCTTGTTCTAAAGCTTTTTCTGGACAACTTCGAACGCATGGAGCATCATCACACTTTTGACATGCTAACGCAACATTTAAGATGGGTTCAATTCGCACTCGGTGAATTCTTGTGTTTATTGGATTAAATTCACCATCATGGACAAAGGAACAGACTGACTCACAAGTTTCACAACCAGTACATAAATTTGGGTCAACTATTATAAATTGATGAACTACTCCGCCTCTCTTTTTAGTCGATTTTGACATTGTTTTTGACATCTATTTCTTACCTCCAGCAGGTTTTAGTTTACCAATTACAAAATCTAATCCAAGTGATTTTAATGTTTCATCAGTTGGAATCCCTGTCTTTGTGTCCCAACCTCGTGCTTCATAATAACCACTCAAAAGTTTCTGATATCCATCCTCCTTTAAAGTAACTCCCTTAGCGGGTCCTTTTGTATGAGGTTGTTTAAAGAATCTTTCGGGAGGTTTATCATCATCTCTGGTCCATCCTTCTCGAATGTTAAAACACTTCGAAAGATTAAGAATTGCATCTCCTCTATGTTGTATAAATTTATCTGTTACTGGAATTCCTGTGACTAATTCAAAAACTTTTGCCATTTCAGCATCATTTTCGTAAATACCTCGGGTAAATTTACAAACGATGTATGAATCAATTATGGCATATATATCCTCTAAATTTTTAATCGCTTTACCTCGTTCAAGGGGTTTATCATATCCAAATCTGTCGAAATTTCCTTTAGCATCGAAACCATAGGCCCCATTCCTTAAATGACATGCGCCACGAATAGAAACACTCATTCCAACGGCAAAGGTATTCATTCCATGTACATCGAATGCAGGTATTTCTAACCCTTTAATATGCATACCATAATAACTTGCATTTTTTCGACCCATTTCTTCTAATCGTTTTCCTGCTTCTCGTGTTCCATCTCCAAAAATCTTACCAGCAAATCCTTTACCAAGAATCATCTCTTCTGTGAATCTTACGAGATTAACAGTCGACCCAAAAGGTAATTCATAACCTAAATCATCTTTTGTTATAATCCCTTCTTCATAGCATTCACACGCCATCGCCGCTGTAACTCCCGCACTTATTGCATCAACACCCAGATCATCAGTTAATGATACACATTTAAACACAGTAGGCCAATCATAATTTCCACAAGCAGATCCGAAACTATAGCATAATTCTTGATCGATGCTTGAATAAAGATTAGGCCAATTTGGATGATCTTTTGGTATCTTTGTAATATGATCGCATGCTATTGAACATTGAGAACATGCAACTTTCTTTACAACCCAATCTTGATTGAGTGTATCACCAGTAAAGGTTCCATCGTCAACTTTATCCCATGTACCTTCACGATGATTAAAAGTTGGCATCATTCCAAGTTTATTATAGCTTGTAATACCAGCAGGTGTGCCTAAATCACGATATTTAGCAGTAGCGGGTCCATTTGCTACTTTTATTAACTTTTTTGCTAATTTAAAAAATTCAACAGGGTTAGCGACACTTATACCTTTAGTCCCTCTAAAACAAATCGCTTTAAGATTCTTTGAGCCCATAACTGCCCCCATTCCTGTTCGTCCAGCTTGTCTATTGCGATCATTGGTAATACATCCCATATGACCGCCACGTTCTCCTCCTGGACCAATAGTTAATATTCCAAGGCGGTGATCTTGAAATTCATCTCTGAGTATTTCTTCTGTTTCCCAACATCCTTTTCCCCATAAAGTATCTTTACATGGTACTAAATAATAATCATCATCATCGACAACCATGTAAACTGGCTCTGGGGATTTTCCCTTAACCACAACCATATTAATTCCAGCACGTCTTGCTTGAGCTGCAACCGAACCCGAAGATATTGCCATTCCAAACATTCCTGTTAAAGGAGACTTAGCAAATACTCCATATTTACTGGAAGTAGGTAAGATTGTTCCAGGAAAAGGTCCGTGTGCATAAACGAACACGTTATCTGGGCCTAATGGGTCTGCACCAGAAGGACATTCGTCCCAAAGAACTTTAGCACCAAAGCCGTAACCTCCAATCCAATCGCGACAGAACTCATTAGATAATGCAGATTTACCTATCTTTCCATCTGTTAGATTTACATCAAGTCTAAGTTGAGTAAACCCTTTTACTTTATCTGGAACAGGCATTTCCTTAGTTTTACTCATGTTTTTCACAACTAGTTGTATGTTTATATTTTGAATAGATTATAGATATTAAAAATAAATTATCAAAATTTTAAAGGTTACTTGTTAATCTTAAAAATCTCGCTCTTTAAAATTATTCACAGATTAATTTTGTTGGTAACCGGATGTTAAACTAGAGAATTCTACAAATTTGTAAATATTTATGGTATTAGATTTGATAAAAATTGAATAAGATTGGGTCATACTAAAAATAGGAGTTTTCCGAGAAAACTTACAATATCGATAACTTTTATTTTATTTTTTAATTCTCTGTTTTCATTCAAATAGCAATTTAAATGGGTAATACATTTAGGGCATGTGGTAATAAGATATTCTGCTCCAGTTTCTATTGCTTGTAAGATTTTTTTCTCTTGGAGTTTTTTAGAATCTTGATTACAAGAGATATAAGCATTAACTCCACAGCATTCTGCGTCTTCCTTAGAATCTTCCATTTCGATTAATTCAACAGATGGGATAAGTTTCAAAACCTCACGAGGAGCATCAAACACATTACTCATTCTCCCTAGCCTACATGGATCATGGTAAGTCACTTGAATTTTGTCAAAACCTGGAAAAGTTATATCTTCTAACAGATTTTCTTTGAGTATATATTCTGTGATGTGATAAATATCAAAATCAAAGTCATCATTGCCTTCAAATAGCTTTTTATATTCATTTTTCCAGGTATAATATCCTTCAGCGCAGCTAAAAATTAGAGTCTTAACTCCTGCATCTTTAAATAATTTAATGTTATATTCCGCTAATGATTTAAATGTTTCAATATCACCTCTCCAAAGAGCATCATGCCCACAGCATTTTTCTTGCGGTAAAACAACTGGAGTTATGTTATTTTGATTTAAAATTCCAATAATACTTTTAGGAATCTCATAATAATTAGGAGCGTTTATCGAAGGCCAAATATCTTGACTCCCATAATCGCTGATCATAACACCTTTAGCATCCAGTGCTTTTTCAAAATCCTCGGGGATCTGGTCAGAATTACAGCAACAATTGCAATTTAAACATCGATTTGCTTCCCTTTTTGCTTGTTCTTCTGTAAATCCTAATTCCATCTCGTCAAAGCAGACTAATCTCTCAGAACTCGGCATAAAATTCATATCTTGGCATGATTGCGTTTGTATATACTTTTTAGGAATAGGAGATCGTTTCAGATCATTCTTTCTTATTCTTCCTTCCTTTAAATCAATACCTCGCAGATAACGATTAATTGTATAAGCCGCTTCTCTACCATCTCCAATGGCATCGACAGCACACATCAATGAATTAAAAATAATGTCACCGCCAGCAAAAACTCCTGGAATACTGGTTTCATAAGTTAAATCATCAACTACAATTTTACCTCTTTCAAGTTCTAATTTATTACCTGTAGCAGCAAGTAGAGGTTCAGGATCAAGCGCTTGACCAATAGCTATTACAACATGATCTACAACAATCTTAAAATCTGAACCTTCGATTTTATTGAGAGGTCTTCTTCCCGTTTTAGGATCAGGTTTACCCCATTCAATTTTATGACAATTTAAGGCCAGCTTTCCATCTGGATTTTTTGTTATTTTAACTGTTGACGTCTCAAAATGATATTCCATTACTTCTCTCTCAGCTTCATGTATATCTTTAAGGACATTTTTTAAAGCTTCTTCAGTTAATATATCAACAAGATGAGCTTTTGTTGCCCCTAATCGAAGAACTGTTTCTCCAACATCCACAGCAACAGCACCACCGCCTAAAATCCCAATAGTTTTACCTTTAAACTCTTCTGGATTTTCCGAACATTTATATTTTTTTTCTAAAAGAAAATCAAGTCCAACATCTACATTAGGTAAGTCTTCACCTTCAAGTCTCAATGTTTTAGGGACATATAATCCTACAGCTATAAAAACTGCTTTAAAGCCTTGCTCCCAAATATCTTCCAAAGTAAAATCTGCACCAAATGCTTTATTTAAAACAATTTCTACGCCCATACTTTTTATAAATTCTACATCCTGATCTAAAGCTTCATCAGAAAGTCTGTATTGTGGAACTCCATATCTTACAACTCCTCCTGTTTTATCACCTTTTTCGAAGATTGTTGGTTTATATCCCATTCTTGCGAGAAAATATGCCGCTGATAAACCTCCCGGTCCTGCTCCAATAATGGCAACTTTTTCTTTAGTTTGGGGTAC
>JBHLNL010000049.1:0-20405 GCA_048941605.1 Promethearchaeota archaeon
AATAATCTCGGTGACCTCTATCTTTTGGGGACACACAGTATCACATGTATCACATACAGTGCAACCCCATGGGATAATTGCTGATTTTGAACCAGCAAGAGCCATTACGACATCTTTATACCCTAAAAGAGTACCTAAGACAATTAATCTAGGATCAAAAACATTTTCGTAAAACGGGTTAGCAACTGTTGCAACAGGACAATTATCTGTGCACCTACTACACTGATAGCAGTATTTAATTTTATCAGATGACACATGGACGTCCATAATAAGTTTCCTAAATTCAAAATCTATACCTAATGGTAATGTCATTTTTTATCACTTTTTTCGGTTTTTTTTTCATTATATTATTATATTTGTTGGTTTTTACCCATGCAAGGGTAGTCATATCCAATCTATAATTTTTATTGGATATTTCATCCTAAACCAACATGTAGCTCGCGAGAGTAAATTTCTTTACCACTCTCATCAACTACAGTGATGTGAGCAGCACACGATAGTCAACAGTCAAAACAACGGACTACCATTTCTAAGATATTTACTACTCCTTCTGGTATATCACTCATCTTTTTTTTTCACACTCTAAATTTTGATTTAGTTTATTTAATCCATGGATCTGGTAATTTAAGGCCTTCTAAAGCCTTATCTTCAAATACCTGCTTAGCAACATGCATTAGTGTCTTCTCGATACCAGCAATATTATGGTTAGTAGCAACCAAAAGGTTTGCCTTCTTAACTATCCCCTCTGCATCAGAGAATAAATGATATAATAGAAGACCTCTTGGAGCCTCTACTAATCCAACTCCATCTCCTTCTCTTGGAACTACATTTAATGTCTTAACGTCGGGACTAACGATATCTGGATCTTGAAGTAAGGTTGCAATCATTTCTATTGATTCTACTAATTCAATTAATCTAGCCCAATGGTAAGCAAATGTGAAATGAGGTGTATTGCCAATTTTTGCCCTCATTGCTTTTAGTGCTTCATCTGCTAATGGTGTAGCCATCTTATCAGCCGCGTTTATCATTGCTAAGGTATTAGCACGATAAATACCTTCAGGATATCCAGCAGGTTTATAATACATATGGGTTGCATAAGAATGTTCAGGAATATGTTCCCCTATACATTCTAAATATTTTTGAGGAGCATAATCAAATTTTTCTCCTTGTGGAGATACCATTCTAAGGTCTCCTTCATAAATATCATGAACACCATTTTTAGTCATTCCTGCATACCATGTAGGAACATTCCCTACATTAGCTACAACATCCCAGTAATCTTCTACAACCTTTAATCCAATATCAACGGTTTTTTTCGTCCATTCTACTTGATCATTGATCTCAGCGAGAAATTTATCACGAGTAACCTCATCCAAACCTTTTTTCATTCCACCTGGAATGCAAACAATTGGATGTACTGATTTACCTCCAATTGCTTGGCATAATTTTTGTCCAAAATCCATCATTTTTAATGCCATAGCACCTACATCTGGCATTTGGTTAATAACGTGGACAACATTTCTCAAAGCAGGATCTGCCATAGGCCCTAATAAGAAATCAGGTGCTGCTAATGCGTAGAAGTGAAGTGCATGTGAACTATATTGCTTTGCATTAATTAAGAGTTGTCTTAATTTTTTGGCGGGTCCAGGAATCTGAATACCCCACGCATCTTCTACTGCTTTAGTTGGAGCGATATGATGAGGAATTGGACAAATTCCACAGATTCTAGGTGTTATTCTCGAAACATGTTCCATATAACGTCCTTCAAGAAATTTTTCAAAAAATCTTGTTGAAGTGATATTAAATTGAACATCTTGTACTTTTCCATCATCGCCTAAAACTAATCTTAAACCACCGTGCCCCTCTAATCGAGTGACAGGTTCAACTTCTATCTCTTTCACCATACTTTTATACGCCTCCTTTTCTTGATGCTAATGTGAATTTTTCAAAAGTACCAATAGGATCTTTTACTTGAGCAAGTAAGTCTCCTTTTGATAAGCTCACATTAAATTGTTTTAATACAGTATCTGCGAATCTCTCCGCTTGGTTTACACCCCATTTGGTTTGACCAAAACAGCCAGTACATGGAGCATTAACCTTTAAACACATACCACCACAGCCAGCTTTAGTGACAGGTCCCATACAGATATAACCTTGTTCAATAAGGCAATCATCTAAATTAGGAAGTCCTTCAAAATCTCTTTTAACTTTAGTCATAGTAGATTTACTCCCTATAATTCTAGGACAGGTATCACAGACATTTGATATTTCTGTAAAATCAGGATTATCTCTCAGGAAAGTCATTAGTCTTCCCGCAATTTCCTCCGTTGTTGGAGGTATATTTGCTAAAGGTGTACTAGGACTTCCGTATCTCTTTACTTGTTTTAAGATATCTCCAGTTAAATCAAACCCTGCCATCAATGGGATATTTAAAAATAAAGTTAAGAATTCATACAAATTCTTCTTATCCCCTGAACTAATTGATGCTAGGTTTTTTGACATGCTATTTAATTTCTCAGCTCTAGAATCTACTGTCTTTGCTGGGCCAAAGCAACCAACACATGGGTTTCCATTACTAGTACATTTTAAACTACAACCTATACTAGTAATTGATCCAAAACAGAGTTCCCCTGCATCTAACAGACAATCATCTTTAATATTACAATCATTACAAAATGCTAGATCGTTCATAGGAAAAGGTTTTTGTCCTAATAGAAAAGCAATTGCAGAAACTATCCCCTCTGGTTTTGGAGGACATCCTGAAATATAAGCATCTACGCTAATTACTTCATCCACATTTACGATTTTATCTCTAAAACCTGGAGTATGTTGTGTCGGTTCACCACCACTTCCATCCGCTATACTTTCCACTTCAGAGAATTTCCTTCTTACTAAGTCTTCTTTATTCCATTGGTTAGCAAGTCCATGTACATTTCCATAGCATGAACAGCTACCAAAAGCAATTATCAATGCGCATTTTTCTCTCATTAATTTAACGTTTTCATAGTCTTCGTTAGTTCTAATTGAACCTTCAATGAATCCAACTAATATTGACCCGTTTTCTCTTGCTTTCAATGAATCATATTTAAAGTCTACTACTGCTGGCCAGTAAACTATTTCGAGTGCTGGAAGAACTGGTAACAACCCTAAGTGAACATTTAATAAGGATTGGTGACATCCCCAACAATCGGAAAGTTGCATAAAAGCTACTTTTACTGCCATTTTATATCAATTTTTGTTGTTTTTTTTTATTCATTTAAATTAGCTAATTTGTAATAAAAAAAATTAGTTGAGATTATTTATTCATAACTTTATTAAAAAATTACTAATTATGTAGATAAGCTCTGTAAAAAAATGTAAAACAATAAAATTGATTTGTTCAAAAAGTAAATTTTTGTTCATTTTTTTTTAATAATTGAATTTTAAGTTTATCTAAATTCTTTTAATTTTAGCTTCTTTTTTTTTATTATGAGTGGAAAAAAAGAGAGTTCAAATGTGATCCGTCTAGCTCACGGAGCTGGTGGAGTTTTACAAGGAGAATTAATAGATTTTATCACTAAGAATATTCCTTTTAAAAATGTTAATAATGGTATCGGTGTTAAGGAACTTGATGATGGTGCTACAATTCCATTAAAAAATTATGAGAAAGAGATCGTTGTAACCGCTGATGGACATACTATTTTTCCCATTTTTTTTCCTGGAGGAGATTTAGGGACATTAAGTATTACTGGAACAGTTAATGATCTTTTAATGATGGGAGCCGAACCATTAGCGTTAACGTCCATGATAATTATTGAAGAAGGTTTTGGGTTTAATCAGCTAGAGAGGATTGTTAATTCAATGAATTCAATTGCAAAAAAGGCAAATATCGCGATTATTGCTGGCGATACAAAGGTAATGCCGAGAGGAACTTTAAATGAAATGATAATTGCGACCACGGGGATTGGGATTAAAGATAAAATTATAAAAATTCTTGACAGTAACATAAAAATCGGTGATCATATTATTATTACTGGCAGTATTGGAGATCACGGAACTGCTTTATTGGCTTCGCGAGAAGGATTGAATATTTCTACTGATTTAAAATCAGACATATCTTTATTACTTGAAATATATAATACACTCAAGTTTGAAATTAGTAATAATTATATCCATGCAATGAAAGATCCTACTCGTGGAGGTATAGCAGCAGCACTAAATGAATGGGCTATGAAATCTAATGTAAGTCTCTGGATTGGGGAAGAAGAAATGCCTATAAAGAAACAAGTAATAGCCATATGCGATATGTTAGGATTAGATCCATATAACATAGCATGTGAAGGAAGAGCTCTCATGGCTGTAGATCCAGATCATTCTAATGATATTTTAAAAAAAATAAAATCGACTGAAATAGGGAGGAATGCGGAAATAATTGGTGAAGTTAAAAAGGAAAATCCTAAAAAAGTGTTTTTAAAAACAATAGTTGGTGGTACTCGATTTATTGATTTTCCATTAGGAGAGGTAATACCTAGAATTTGTTAGAGGTTAAGAAAATGGATATTCCTGGTCTAAATGTTTTAAGAAACAAAGAATTTACGAAGAAAATTGTTAACGCCATCAATAAAACTATAGCAAAAATAGGTAAACCAGTTAAATTTATGCATGTCTGTGGAACCCATGAACACACTATCTCTAAATATGGGCTAAGAACTCTTTTACCAAAAGAAATTGAAATATTATCTGGTCCAGGGTGTCCTGTATGTGTTTGTCCAACAGCGGATATTGATAAAGCAGTTGAGCTTGGAAAAAGAGATGATACAATAATAACTACTTTTGGAGATATGATTCGAGTTCCTGCGACAAACTTAACACTTGCTGAATTAAAAGCTAGAGGTGCGGATGTTAGAATTGTATATGGTCCAAATGATGCCATTAAAATCGCACAAGAAAATCCTAATAAAGAGGTTATCTTTTTTGCTATAGGTTTTGAGACAACGGCGCCATTAATTGGATATGAAATACAATCAGGACCCCCTTCTAATTTTTCTGTAATTTGTGCTCATAAGTTAATACCTGCTGCCCTAGAACTTTTAATGAGCCAATCACAATTAAGAATTGATGGTTTCATATCTCCTGGTCATGTTTCTACAATAATTGGGTTAAAGCCATATGAGATTTTTTCTCAAGGTTATAAAATCCCAAATGTGATATCTGGTTTTGAACCTAATGATGTTTTGCTTTCCATATTAATGCTATTAAAACAAGTCAGAGACAAAAATTATAAAACCTTAAATGAATACTCTAGAATTGTAAAGCCTGAAGGAAATATACTTGCTCAGAAAGTAATTGAGGATGTTTTCAAACCGGTTTCATCTCCATGGAGAGGCATTGGGAGAGTAAATGATGGAGGTTTAGCTATACGTGAGAAATATGAAGCATTTGATGCCGATAAAAAATTTAATATAAAAATTAAAAAATCTCAGGATATCCCTCCTGGTTGTTCTTGTCATTTGGTTATGGTCGGGAAACTTTACCCGTATGAATGTAAACTTTTTAGAAACGAATGCACTCCTATTAATCCTATTGGTCCTTGTATGGTATCTATGGAAGGAACTTGCAGTATCTATTATAAATATCATTAAAGAAAGTATTGAAAATTGTCTATCTTTCTTTTTTTAACCCTTGGTCAAATATTTTCTTTTTTATTACCAAAGTTATAATACTTATTGCTCCTAATAGTATCGTTAAATCGTATCCAATAATTTTTAGAGATGAATTTTCAGAAGGAGGATAAATTATCAAATATATAATCCCATATCTTGAGATATAATTCTCTTTATGGAATTCGATATGAATTCTATAGAATCCAATACTCTTCAGGTTAGTGTCAAAGTCTAAGACATATAAATCATTTAGATCCTTAATTAAATCAATATTTTGACTTGGTCCCTCAATATTCGTCCCAAAAATATTTGTTCTATACCAATAATAAAAGGCATGATCTAAATCTCCAATTCTACTATGTGTTAAAGTATTAGTAATTTCAAATGTGAAATTATAGGCAGTCATAAATTCAATAGATTTAAATATTATTAATGTTAATGTTGTTCCGTTAATTAATGTAGGTTTAGGTATTATTTCTAAATTTATTAGAGAGTATCTTGAGGAATAATTTTCTTTATGGAATTCAACATGAATTCTATAAAATCCAGCGCTTCTCAATTCGGTGTTAAAGTCTAAGATATATAGATCATTTAAATCCTTAATTAAATCAACGTTTAGACTTGGCCCCTCAAGAATCGTGCCAATACTATCTGTTCTATACCAATAATAAAAAGCCTGATCCAAATCTCCTATTCTACTATGTGTTAAAGTATCATTAATTTCAAATGTGAAATTATAAGCCGTCATAAATTCAATAGCCTTAGGGACAGATAATTCTAATGTTGTTCCGTTAATTAATGTTGGTCTTACTATGATTTCTAAATCTATTATAGCGATTCTGGGTTCAAAATTAAGTTTTTGTAATGTAACGATTAAGATATAATAACCAACATGTTTAAGCTCTGTGTTAAAATCTAAAGTATAGGTTTTGTCAATATTTTGAGTTAAATTCCCCGTTCCACCTCCTCCAGGTATTGGATTTCCAATCGCATCCAATTCTTCCCAAATATAAGTAGCTATATTTAAATTGCCAATTGTCTCATTAGAGACAGCATCTTTATACATAAATGTGAAATTGTGAGCTTCTTGAACACATATTTCTGAACTAATATAAACTATGCCAGTCTCTCCATTGAGGGTCGTAGGTTTACTTAATATATTCAGAAAAAAGATATAATTTAATGTAGTATAATTCTCAAGTGCAGCACTAATTTGGAAGGGATATTTACCTGTGTCAGGGGATAATGAAGTATTAATTTCAAGAATATAATAATCTGAATTTCTTGGATCAATATTTAGATCCCCAGAACCATAATCCCAAGAATATGTGAATGAATCTGCTGTTAATGAATTGTTTGAATAATCATTATAATACTTAAATGAAACATTAATTATTTCATTGTAGTATTGAGAGAGTTCGTTTGTTGTTAATTCTTCAAATGTTGAATAATTGTGCACACTCAATCCTGTTGGAATAGCATTTATAGTTATAAGGAAAATTTCTGGAATTGGATCGGGATATCCGGGGCAAGAACCTTTTATTGTTACAAAATAACTTTCACTAGTGCCCCCAGCTGATAATCTACTTGAATTTATTGCTTTGAAAAAGATACCATCACCTAAAGGAGTCATATTAGTTTTTATAAAATCTGTAGTTAACATAAGATCAGTTATAGTGATATTACAATAAGCATATGGATTCAGAACTGGATACCATGTCGTGCCATTGTCTTCTGTATAGGTAAAGTTCAATGAAAATGTAAAATTATTTCCCCACATTACTTCATTATCATAAGTTAAAATCTCCAATTGAGTAGCATTAATATTTGAATTTCTAATTAAATGAAAATTTTCGATTTTTGATGATTTTACATATGAATTTTTTATTGAATTATCAAAAATTATTTGAGAATAAATTAAAATGATAACCAAACACAAAATTTTCTTTAAAGTTATCCGTTTGAAATTTATAGATTTCATTAATTAAAACTTGTACTTTTGGCTAGTAATAAATAGATATGCATTCCTTGAATTTAAATTTATAAATAATTAAAATCTTAAATTGACCATGGAAAACATGAATTGTATTTTTCAGATCCCCATGCATCAGTAGCAGGGAAATTACAACGATATCCATTTCCATAATTCTTGTTATAATAAGTTTTCACATGTCTTCCCCAAACTATTTTATCGAAATCTGCTCGAGTTACTCTTTGGAGGTTATCATTTTCAGTAAAATTTTTAGTACTATATTCAAGACTACATTTCCAAAAATTGCTTTTTTCTTTAAGATAAGGTGATTTTTCACCTTGATCTTCTTGAACCCATGATACAAAACAAACATCATCTTTGCCTTCTAGACTATTTTTTAAATATTTAAGCCTAGATTCGAAACCATCTTCACTAGCAGCCCAATACCCTCCCCAATAACTTACAAGTACAAGTAAAATACGTCCTTTCAATTCTCTAACTGTTGGCCATTTAAAATTACTCTCTCTAAAATCTTTAAATGTATATAATGTTTTAGGTTGAAATGAATCCAGTATTATTTTATTCATCTTTTTTATTCCATAAAGTTCTTCTGGTTCATTATTCGAATCAATTATTCCGTCTTTTAGTTCAATAAAAAGTGTAATCGGGGCATGATCTTTATTTTGTTCACTAGACCAATCATCTAGTACTTTGAGCCAATTAGAGAATAGAAGGTCATCTGGATTACCATCTTCACTAAGGAGCACATCTATATGATTTTGTAAGTGATAAACTTCAAAATCCTCTAATTCTTGTATTTTATCATCATGTAAGTCATATTCAAGACCTCTGACACCTTTATTTAGCTGTTCTCTTATAGAAAGTTCATATGAATTATGACTAGTTTTGAAAAATGCTTTATGATAAGATATATCCCATGTCTCTTCTTCTTTCGCCATTTTTCTGTATTATTGCTCATTTATTATTTAGTTCTAAAACAAAAGCTAAATTTAATAATACTTATCATAATAAAATATTAATTTTTATTTTTAGTGAATATTTATTTAACTAGATTTTAAATTTAAAATGAACACTTGAAGTTTGTTATTTGAAAGAATCTAAGACAGTAGAAATTAAGATTACTGGAATTGTTCAAGGAGTAGGTTTTAGGCCTTTTTTGTATAATTTAGCGCACTCGTTAAATCTAAATGGTTATATCCTCAATAGAGGTAATGCTGGTGTAAGACTGGTTATACAAGGATATCCTCAAAATATTCAAAAATTCATAGAAGAGATTAGGATAAAAAGACCAGCAATTTCTTTTATTGAGAATATTGAAATAAACGACTTAGATTTTGAAGAAAAATTTGTAGATTTGGAAATAAGGAAAAGTGAACCTGGACGTGGCATTGGTCTAACTCTTCCACCAGATATAGCAATTTGTGATCAATGTCTAAAAGATATGAATAATCCTCAAAAGAAAAAATATTATCAATACCCTTTCATAGCATGTGCAGTGTGTGGTCCTAGATATACTACGGTAAACGAATTACCTTATGATAGAGAACGAACTACAATGATAAATTTCCCATTCTGCCATAAAGCAGATCCCGTATCTTGTGTTCAAGAATATTCAGATTTCAACAATAGAAGATTTCATGCACAAACATTTGCTTGTTCAGTTTGTGGACCCCATTATACATTGTATAATAAAAACAGAGAACCAATCAACAGAGATTCAATAGATTCTATTTTGAAAGACACATCTGAGATGATTAATGAGGGAAAAATTATTGCCATAAAGGGTATTGGAGGTACACATCTAGTCTGTTTAGCAAACGATGAAATTATTCTAAAACTCCGTGAGAGAAAAGGAGAAAGAAAATACAAGCCATTCGCACTAATGGTACCAAATATTAATTTTATTAAAGATGAATTAGAAATCTCAAATAAAGAAAAAGAGCTATTGACTTCGTTTCGTAGGCCTATAGTACTTCTAGATAGAAAAAGATCAATTGATAATTCTATTATTAGTCAACAAGTAGCTCCTGGATTAAATAATGTAGGAGTTATGCTTCCCTATTCTGGAATTCATTATTTATTATTTCAATATATTGGTGAAAAGCCTTTAGTTTATACAAGTGGTAATAAGTCTTATATTCCTATGGCTATCAAAAACGAAGAAATATTTAATCAACTTCAAGATTTAGCGGATGCTTTTCTTCTTCATAATAGACCAATTTACCAAAGAGCTGATGATAGTGTTTTAAGAGTTCACACTAACTCCGTGAAATTAATAAGAAGATCTAGAGGTTATGTACCTGAGTATCTTGCATTAAAATTTGATCTAGGGATCAAAGGAGCCCTTGCTACAGGCCCGGAATTATCAAATACAGGCGCTATTTTGCGAGGAAATAGAATATTTCCAACTCAACATATAGGTCATGTCACTCACTTAGAAACTTATGAATTTTTGAAAAGCTCAATTTTTCATATGAAAAATTTACTTCAAATTAAGGATTCTGAAATTAAGTTTATTGCATGTGATGCACATCCTGAATTCATTACTACTAGATTTGGAAAAGAATTATCAAACCAATTTGGTGTTCCATTATACCCTATTCAACACCATTTTGCTCATATTTTAGGATTAATGGCAGAAAATAAAGTAAATTCTGAAGAGAAAATTATTGGAATTAGTACTGATGGTGTAGGATATGGTGACGATGGAAATATATGGGGTGGAGAGATATTGCTAAGCTCTTATAGCGATTATAAAAGGATAGGTCATTTAGAATATCAACCTATGGTGGGAGGAGACCGGTGTACTAAATATCCTGCTCGAATGTTAGCTTCGATACTCCTAAAAGAACTTGGTATTGAAAAAGCATCAAAAATTTTTGAAAATTTAAGATTAAGCAATGATTTAGAATATCAAGAAACTGAATTGAAGACTTTGATTTCACAATTTGAAAAAGCAAATCATAAATTCCCTTCTGAAAATGTTCCGTTAACAAGCTCTACAGGCAGAATTTTTGACGTTGTTTCATATATTTTAGGAGCTTGCAATATTAAAACTTATAGAGGAGAACCAGCTATGAGGCTTGAAGGACTAGCTTCAAGAGGAAATTATGAAAATATTAAACTTAAAATAAATATAAGCAAAAAAAATAATATCTCAATAATAAATAGTTCCAAACTTATAATTGATATTTTAGAATTATTGAAAGAAAAGAAAAATCGACCATCGGATATTGCTGCTAAATTTCAAATAGAAATGGCACTAGCTTTTACTGAAATTGCCAAAGAAATTGGTGAATTACAAGAAATTAATAAAATAGGATTAACTGGAGGAGTTGCTTACAACCACTTATTCGCAAAAACGATAAAAGATGACATTGAATCTGAAGGTTTTAAATTTATAGAGCATAATCTTGTTGCTCCTGGAGATGCTGGTATCAGTACAGGGCAATTAATTGGAGGATTATTACAATATAGGAAATATAATTAATTTTACATTTTTTTCAAAATAAATTTGAAGCCTCTTAGCATTTTCAAATCATACTGGATTAATAATTTTATTTAATAATACATATTCTTTCAAATATATAGTGATTGTGTAAATGGGAGGCATTTTTGGAGTTCTTTCAAATTCGGATTGTTTAGAAGATCTTTTTTATGGAACAGATTATCATTCTCATTTAGGAACCAGAAGAGGAGGATTAGCTGTAAAAAACTCTGGTGGCTTTCAAAGGTTTATCAAAGATATTACAAAAGCTCAATTTAGGTCCAAATTTGAGAAAGATATTAATAAAATGCATGGGAATAAAGGTATTGGAGTAATTAGTGATTTCGATGATCAACCATTAATAATTGGCTCACATTTAGGCGTATTTGCTATATGTACAGTCGGAAAAATTAATAATATTGAGGATTTAGCAAAAGAAGCCTTACAAAATGGATCCCATTTCTCAGAGATGTATGGAGGTGAAATAAATCCCACAGAATTAGTAGCTACAATAATAAGCCAAGGTAATAATTTTGAAGAGGGAATTCAGAAGCTTCAAAATATGATAGATGGATCTTGTAGTATTCTTATATTGACAAATAAAGGGATTTATGCGGCTCGTGATAAATTTGGTAGAACTCCCCTCATAGTAGGAGAAAAACCAGGATCATATGCAGTTACCATGGAAACTTGCGCATTTCCAAATTTAGGATATAAAATAACAAAATATCTTGGACCAGGAGAAGTAGTCTTCATAAATAAGAATGGTCTTGAACAAAAAATTTCCCCTAGGGAGATATTACGAATTTGTGGGTTCTTATGGGTGTATTATGGATATCCAGCATCTAATTATGAAAATATTAATGTTGAAATTGTTCGCTACAAATGTGGTTCTTTTTTAGCAAAAAATGATGATATTCAGGTTGATCTTGTGGCAGGAATTCCTGATTCTGGCACTGCTCATGGATTAGGGTATGCAAGCGAAGCTAAAATTCCTTTTTCAAGACCATTTGTAAAATATACCCCTACTTGGCCTCGGAGCTTCATGCCTCAAGATCAATCAATTAGAGACGAAGTTGCGAAGATGAAACTTATTCCTATTAAAGAACTTATTGATCAAAAGCGGTTGCTTTTCTGTGAAGATTCAATTGTCAGAGGGACACAACTTAAGAAAACAATTCAAAGGCTTTATGAATATGGCGCTAAGGAAGTTCACATGAGACCAGCATGCCCTCCATTGGTTTATAGCTGTAAATTTCTAAATTTTTCACGATCCCGTTCAGAATTAGATTTAGCAGGGCGTTGGGCAATAAAAGAGCTAATTGGCAGAAATATTGAGGATCCAGCAGACTATACTGACCCAGATTCTGATAAATACAAATTTATGGTGGATATAATACGAAAAAGACTGGGATTAACATCTTTAAAATACCAAAGACTCGAAAACTTGGTTAAAGCAATTGGCCTACCAAAGGAAAAAATATGTACTTATTGTTGGGATGGTGTAGAATAAAAGATAAAATGGTTAAGCTCTACTTTTCACGATAGACCTTTCTAATTCCGCTAATTTTTGTACAGATTTTAACTGATAATCACCAGTTAAACATGCTAAACAAAGTTGATTTCTATTCATTCCAATAGCATCAGTTAAATCATCAATGGTTTGATATAATAATGTATCTGAACCAATTGATTTTTGAATTTCATCTAAATACTCTTCGCCATATAAATTTTGAAATCTCCCCGCAATTAATTCATCTCTAGTAGGAAAATCAATTCCCATATAGCATGGACTAATAATTGGAGGACAACTTACTCGTAAATGAACTCTTTTAGCTCCACCTTTCTCCCTCAGCAATGTAACTATTTGTTGGGTTGTTGTTCCTCTAACGACAGAATCATCTAACAAAATAATATCTTTACCTTCAACAACACTCTTAATTGGGTTTAACTTTTCTTTAACTGCGATTTTTCGCTTTAATTGACCAGGCATTATAAATGTTCTATGTACATATCTGTTTTTCATCAATCCTTCTGCATATGGGAGTTTAGCCTCTTTAGCATATCCTACAGCAACACTGCGACCAGAATCTGGAACTGGAACTACTATGGCATTTTCTCTTATTTCAAGGTCCTTTAATATAGGATCATTTTTAGCTAAATTCATCCCTAATCTCAATCTTGCTTCCGCCACTGATATTCCATCAATGATTGAATCTGGTCGTGCAAAATATATATATTCAAATTGACATATGGCAGTCCTATTTGTCTTAATAATTAATTCTGAATGAATATCTTTTTGATGACTGAGATGAACTATTTCTCCTGGACTCACGTCTCTTAAAAAATTCCCTCCAACAGTATCTATAGCACATGATTCAGAAGCAACAAAATATAAATTTCTTTGTTCTGATTTTAGCTCCCCAATACACAATGGTTTAAAGCCTAAGGGATCTCTAATAGCATAAATATCTCCTTCAGAAGTCATTAATATCAAAGAATAAGACCCATCCAATAATTTACTAGTTATTTTAAGGATTTCAGGCCAATCCTCAGTTCCTAAGGCAATTGAACCAATTAATTGTGCTAAAACCTCAGTATCGGTATCAGTCATGAAAACACGTCCCATTTGGTCCATATTTTTTTTAATTTCATCGAAGTTTGCAATAGTTCCATTGAAAGCAATAGAAAATTCAATTTCATTGTTTTTGAAATGAAAAGGTTGCATATGAAGAGAGGATTTAAATCCTACTGCTCCAGTTGTAGCATATCTATTATGTCCAATACCTACATTTCCCCAGTATTGAGAGATAATTTTCTCATTTAATACTTTTGATACTAATCCATTTTTTTTGTATGTGAAGATTTTACCCCCTGTTTTTAAAATGGATATACCTGTAGATTCTTGCCCGCGATGCTGCAAAGCAATTAATCCGTGATATAATAGATTTGAGACAGAATAACCAAGATCATTACAGGTTACTCCAAAAATCGCGCAATTTTCTCGAGGTTTTTCTTTCAGTTTTTGTCCTTTTTTTTTAAGAAGCATGATTTGACTTAGATAGAGAGAAGCAAATTAATTATCTTCAATTAATTTAAATCATATATAATTTTTAATTATTGGTTTAATAGATTATTAAATATCTTGTTTAAAAAAGTGTCAAATAAAATCAAAAAATCTAAAAACCTCGCATTTGTAATACTAGTTGGTGGAAAAAGTACTCGATTTGGAAGTGATAAGGGACTTTTTCAGTTCCAAGGAAAACCTTTAATATCATATCAACTTGAAACATTAGCCCAATTTAATTATGATATTTTTATAGTGGCTCATTCTAATCAGCAAGTTCAGAATTATATAGATAAGATTGATATAAAAAAAATTTTAGCTTTTATTATTGATGAGCAAACCATTTTATCTAGTTCAGAAGAACAAACCCCTATTATCGGTCTATATTCCGCGTTTAAAGAATTAAATAAGATAAAATATAAAAAAGCACTAGTCTTACCATGTGATATTCCCTTAATTCAAAAAAATGTAATAGAATTTTTAATATCAAATTGTAATGATTTCGATTGTTGCATTCCTCAATGGAATAATGGATTTCTTGAACCTTTACTCGCAATTTATCCTATTAAAAAAGGATTAATTTCTGCTACCCAAAATATAAAAACCCAGAATTTTAAATTAATAAATCTAATTGACAAAACTTGGAAAACTAATTATATCTCAATAGAAAGTTCGCTTCAACCCATTGACAATCGCTTACTTTCTTTTATTAATATAAACTCATCGAGAGATCTTGAAAAAATTTGAAGAAAACAAATTAAATTAAAGTATAATCTAAAATTGAATAGAAATAAAAAAAATAGTTAATTAGAATTCATCAGGACCCAATATTCCACCAACTAAACCCAATACTCCACCTACTATTAGAGTAATTGTTCCAAGCGATACTTCTCCTGGTATTAGGGGGTCTAAATCATATGGTAATGTTATCCCGAAATCAAATGGTATAACACCATCTACTAAGGCACCATCTACCATAAATAATGAAAACCCATTGAGAAATTCTGGAAGTACAATAAAACTTCCCAGGAAGATGATTATCCCAATAAATAACGGCAAGACCGATCCTATAATAGCTACAGCGCGACTTTTTACTCCTATTAGAATTAGAACTCCTGAAATGGAAAATATAATTAAAATAATTGCGACAATATAAATCAAAAAAGCCTCAATATTGATACCAGCTAGCGCTAATCCATCGGATATTCCCTCAGCATTAGTAAACATGTCCAAAATATGAAGATAAAAAGTTAAACCATTTGCATAAACAGTTCCATTTTCAATATACATAAAAGGAAAGGGAAAAATTGAGGAGAATAAACTTAAGAAAAAGGTAGAAACGAGTGTTACTATTCCTCCAATGATGCATAAAATTTTACCAATACCCATTATATCACACTTTTCATTTTGATTTTATTTTTAATTTTAATTTTAAATTTTATCATTAATTAGGTTTACTCATATATACAAGATTAATCAATTTTGAGAAAAAATTGATACATGAGTAAGAGTTTAACATATCATATTCAAAATAAAAAAAAAAGATTTTAATTTAAAATAATAGTATTTAAAATCCATCAGGACCCATAATTCCGCCAATAAGGCCGAGGACACCGCCACCGAGTAATAAGTATGTACCTAGTCCAACTGTAGCAAAGATAGTCCCCCCAAGACCTACATGAAGAGGGATGAAACCATCAACTAAAGGGATATACGCGAAAACAGTGACACCTAGGAGAAGATCTCCTGTAAAAACCAAATAAAAACTTAAGAGGAACCATACACTCATAAATATCGCAAAAATAGACCCGATTATAGCAATTACTCGACTCTTCACTCCTAATATTATTAAAAGCCCTGAGATCATAAGGATAATACCTAATATGACAAATACTATGGCTAATGCATTACCTAAGGCGAAAATATCACCAATGTTCATAAATAAACCTAGTCCATAGAAGTATACACCAGGTAAAGGGGGAAAATCTCCAAATGAAAATAGGAAGCAAGCTAAGAGGGTTACTATTCCTCCAATAATGCAGAAAATTTTTCCAGCGCCCATTATTTCACACTTTTCATTTTGATTTTATTTTTAATTTTGATTTTTAATATTGATTTTTAATATTAAATAGATTTACTCATATATATAAGATTAATCAATTTTAAGAGTAAACTGATATATGAATAGAAAGTACAGATAAACACATTATTAATTACAACGATATGTACGTAATATTGAATATCTCATCTATTGACAAATTAATACATTATTGCTTCAGACAGAAAAATTATATATGCGTAGAAAGGATATTGGCACTCTAGGATCAGTTATTCTATAGTATACTGAAATAAGAATAAATCTCCTTTTGAAAATTGATATTAGCAATTAAAAGATTGCATTTATATAAATTAAATCACAAGTTAACCCACTATACTTTTACTTTAATTTGAAATTATAATCAAGAGGGAGAAAAAAAATGAGTTTTGGTAAAGCATTTGGATTTAGTTTACTTGCTTTTATTGGATTAAATGCAGCCTTTTTCCTAATTGGAGAGGGAGTAAACGGAACTCTGGGAATATACTTTACTTACGTTGCATCATACCCCCAAGGTATAATATACATGTTAGTAGGACCACTTATGACAAGAACTGGCCCACAATTTCCTTACATAATGTATTCAACGTTTAGTTTGTGGGTGTCAGGAGCACCTGTTGAAGCAGGAGATGTAATTATGTTCATTGGATACATTGTCGCTCCAGCTGTAGCGGCTTTCCTTTCAGGAAGATTTGGAGAAAATAAACTTGAAGCGTTTATGGGATGGTTTGCAACTGTCATGATTTGGGCTCTTATAATTATGATTGTTCTAATTATTGAAGCAGTGACGTTAGGGGTTCCACCGTTAGTTACTTTTCTTTCTGCTATGTTACCAATTGCCATTGGTCTAGTATATGGTCTTTCATTTGGAAGTATTGCTCTATTAACAACAAGAGAGTTTTAATATTAATTAAACAAATTCTTTTAATTTTTTTTAAGTCTACTCTTTCTCTTTGAATTTTAAGATTCATGAAAGAGATTTGTTAAATTAAAAAAAAATAAACATTAATTTCCTATAATTAGTTCTTTTACAATGGACTGGATTTTATTTAGTAATTCTTGCATCTTGAAGGGTTTATCTAAAAAAGCGCACGCTCCAAGAGATTTAGCTTTTTGTTTTACACTAATATCAGCACTCGCGAAGATAATTTTCTCATCTTTATTAATTTGTAGAATCTCCACCATAGCATCTAATCCATTCTTTATTGGCATTCGATGGTCCATTAGTATTATATCAGGTTTATCGTTCATAGTCTTATATTTTTCAATAGCATCCTTCCCATTTATTGCTGTAGCTATTATCTCAAAACCAGCTTCTTTTAATATTAAAGCATAAAGCCGTTGTAATGATTGATCATCATCAATAATAAAAATTTTTATCATTGAGAAATACCTTCTAAGCTATAGCAAGCAACCATTTAGTAAATAATGGTCAGTATCAATATCCCATTGTTGATTTTTTAAACAAAATGCACATAAAAAAACTTCTATTTAAGTTTAAACATAAATAAAAAAAACTATAGTATTTATTGATATAGTCTAAAACCTTCTTACATAATACAATTAAAATTTATAATAAATCTTTATAAAAATAATAGATTCTTTAAAATATTGGATTTGTCCAAATGATATTAATTACAAAAAAGTATCAAAGTACTAGATAAAACTTAGGAAAGTTACAATGACTGATTTAATAATAAAAAATGGCTTAGTATATGACCCATTAAACGATATTGATGGCGAAAAGAAAGAAATTCATATAAAAGATGGGATTATAGTAGAAAAAGTTAATGGAGAAGCTAAAATAATTGATGCTTCTGGAATGATTGTGATGCCTGGTGGAGTTGATATACATTCTCATATCGCAGGTACAAAAGTCAATGCTGGACGATCATTTCGTCCTGATGATAAACCTGAAGAATGTAATGAAAAACGTACCAAATTAACTCGAAGTGGAACAGGTTGGGCAGTACCCTCAACTTGGACCACAGGATATCGATATGCTAGATTAGGGTATACCACTGTCGTTGAACCAGCAATGCCATTGCTTAAAGCACGACATACTCATGAAGAATTTTTAGATACGCCTATTATAGATAAAGCAGCATTTCCTTTATTCGGAAATAACTGGTTTGTAATGGAATACGTTAAACAAAAGAATTATGAAAAGCTTGCTGCCTATATTTCTTGGATATTAAAATCAGTAAAAGGATATGCCGTGAAACTTGTGAACCCTGGAGGAGTCGAGAATTGGACTTGGGGTAAAAATGTAAATTCTTTAGATGATCATGTATTTCATTTTGATGTTACTCCAAGAGAAATTGTAGAAAGTTTGGCAAAAGTGAATGAAATCCTAAAATTACCACATACTATACATGTCCACGCCAATAATTTAGGACATCCTGGAAATAAAGAACATACAATTGAAACGTTCAAGGCTGTAGAAAAAATCAAAGCAAAACAAGGAAGAAAATCATGTTTTCATCTAACTCATTGTCAATTCAATGCTTATGGGGGTACGAATTGGGGTGATTTTGAATCTGGTGCCCCTGACATTGCTGAATATTTGAATTCACATAATCATGTAACAATTGATGCGGGTCAAGTAATATTTGGTAAAGCTGCTACCACTACTATGACTGCAGATGGGCCATGGGAATTTGCGCTCCATCATATAGGAGGTACTTCAGAATGGGGCTCTAAGCCAGGAGTTAAATGGATAAATGGGCAAGTAGAAGGAGAGTCAGGTTCCGGTATCGTACCTTATCAATTTAGCCCTAAAGTAGCAGTTAATGCAGTTCAATGGGCAGTTGGATTAGAATTAATACTTTTAACCAAAAATCCATGGCAAGTATTTATGTCAACTGATCATCCTAACGGTGGACCTTTTACCTCTTATCCTCAAATAATTAGATGGCTAATGGATAAAAAATCAAGAGATGATATTCTTTTAAATCAGTGTTCAAAAAAGGCATCAGAAAAATCAATATTGAAAGATATTGATCGTGAACTAACATTAAATGAAATTTCTATAATTTCTAGAGGAGGAACAGCTAAATGTTTAGGAATGCACGATAGAGGTCATTTAGGATTAGGAGCAGTTGGTGATGTTGCTATATATAATTTAGATCCGAAAAAGATGGATGGTCATTTAATAGAGAAAGCATTTTCATTAGCAGCTTATACTATAAAAGATGGGCAAATTGTCGTTAAGGATGGTGAAATTACAGCAACTCCAATGGGTACAACAATTTGTGCAGAGGGGCATGTTAAAGACGGAGTTATGAAAGCAATGCTAGATGATGTTAAAGCACATTGGAGAGATCATTATAGTATAAATTTTGCTAATTACGCAATTGGCGATTATTATACTCCAAAAATTAAAATAATGGATGGTGTATAATTTTCAACAATTTTTATATAATTTTGAAATAAAAAAAATATGAAGTAAAAAATCTATTTTTAAAAAGAAAGAAATTAATTAATGTGAGTTATAAATTTCAGTTTGAGAAGTAATTTCTTTATTTTCTGAAATTGTTTTTTCTTGTTTTAATTTTAATTGTCGCTTATTTTTTATAGCATAATAAATATAGCAAACAGGACCTTTCTTCATTCTTTCACATCTCTAAAATTTATAATTATCTTATTTTAATTAAAAAGAATAGATGTAAAACTATAAGAGATATGTAGTCCAGTTTTTAATTCTTAGCAATTAAAATAATGTTTTATATAGGCATTTAGATATTATTAATATTAGATTTTAATCATCATGAATGGAATGAAGAAGTGAAAAAATGCGAAATGAAGATTTAATGAAATTATTAGCTGCTTTAGGTAGTATAATTGCTTTAATAGATGCTATTTTGGGATTTGATGATAGAAATTTAGATAGTACAAGAATTATTATATTAGTAATTTCAATTATATTAGCAGTTATAATATTTTTAAGCATAATTATTCCTCACAAATTTGTTGAATTAAATTGGATCATATGTGTCGTTGTTGGGATTCTAATGATAATATATACGAGTTTAATTGGAGGAATTCTAGTATTAATAGCGGGTTTTGTAGGATATACTGAGAGGTAGTATATTCTAGAGAATAAAATATTAGTGGAGCCA
>JBHLNL010000207.1:0-4639 GCA_048941605.1 Promethearchaeota archaeon
TTATTACAGCTGACCAAATCTACAAAGAAATCAAAAACTATTCTAAGGAAACTGGATTATTTGAACTTTCGAAACTAGCTACAAAATTAAAAATAGCAATTGAATTAGCTAGAAAAAGCCTTCATGAGTTAATAAAGACTGGTGAAATTAAGGGTATTTTTACTCAAAGAAGAGAATTTATGACAAATAAATTCATGGAGAAAAAAATAAAAGAAATTGCGAGAGCGTATAGAACAATGCCTTTAAGAGAACTTTCTAATAGATTAGGAGTTACTGAATCAAGTATAGAAGAGAATTTAGCGCAGATTATATCACGTGGTGATATTGATGGATATATAGACATGTCCAAAAGAACATTTGTTGCATATAGTGTTCCTATAGAGGCAAAATCTCATGCTAAAACACCAGTTGAAGAACTCTCTGATGAGGGTAAGATTGAAGTTGTTCGTGATTATGATTTCGTCGGTGGGCAATTACATATGAAGATAGTTGTCCGTAACAAGTCTAATATGGCGATAAATTCAGTGAAAGTACTTTTAGATGTTCCTTCTAGTTATAAAACAAAAAACCCACTCATGAATATACCAGTTATAGAATCAAAGAATTCTAGAGGAGTTGATTTTTATTTAGAACCAAAAGAGTGCGGAATTTCGAATATTGGGGGTGATGTTATATATAAAACTGCTACAGGAGAAAAAAGGACAGTTCATATAAGAAAAAAGGAGGTTCAAATCAAATGCCCCTTGGTTGTTTCATGCTTAGCAACAATTGAGGATATCCAATTAGCAATTGCAGATCTTCCAAATGATGCTCGTGCATTTTTAATTGCAGATTTAGATCCACGTTTAGCTTTTAGAGCAGCTGTAAGAACAATAAAGCGCTTTGAAGTAAGCACAGTAACTTCTCATGAAGGAAATGATACTAAAGATAAATATGAAGCAGAAAGTTGGCACTGCTCAGAAGCAAAGGTGGGAGGAGGAAGGATTATAACCAGAATATACGTTTCTGAAGCCAACCAATCATTAGAGGTTAGAGTATGGTGTAATCATGCTGGACAATTGACAGGATTCTTAGCTAAGATAATAGAGCTCTTATTTGAAGAGATAAATCTCATTCGAAAGATTAAATCTGAAGAACGTGAGAAGACTATTGATGTTATGGCAATTACCCAAAATTTAGCAGAAATTTCAGACTATTGTATGTTGCGATGGAAAGCCCAAAACATAAGAACAAAATTACACGATACTTTCGTTAGAGTAAGAAAGATTTTAGGAGATAAAGAAGCAATTCTCGGCAGGATGGAATACTGGCTTACTGAACTGAATAAATTTAGTAAGGATGATAAAATTTCTGATGAATTAGCAGATAAGCTAGTTAATGATATTGAAAATTTTCGAAATGTTATAGCTAGATCTATCAAAATATAGAACAATTTCCTTTTAAAAAAGATTTATAAATTTTCACATCTATATTATATATTAAAAATTCACACTTTAACATAATTATGCCAATTATTTCTGTATCGCTAAGCGAAAGTTTAAAGAAATTTATAAACAAACTTGTATCAAAAAATCAGTATGAAAATAAATCTAAATTAATTAGAGATGCTCTTTTACGTTTGATGTCTACAGAGGATATTTCTTCTGCTCTTGATACATATAGTGATTTAACACCAATATCAAAAAATATAATTGGCAACATGATTATCGTGGCTCCAAATGATTATAATGTTCAAAAGAAAATAACTAGAGTTGAAAGTGAATATAAAGATCAAATTGTGAGCAAAAATCAAAATTTTGTGAATCAACATTTCATCACTTTTATGGTTTTTGATGGTAATCTTCAAGATTTCCAAAAATTTGTTGTTGAAATAAACAGCATTGAAGAAATCAAAAATTTCAGATATCTTATCATAAATTAAGGTAGAGTATTTTTATTCTACAAAGACCTGAAATTATTTAATAAACTTTTAATCATATATATCACTTCTGGTAAAGGAAGATGGGAAAACCTAAATATGGGAAAGGAATGCAAAAAGGTAAGGGGCAAGGAAAAAGTTCTGGAGGAATAGGAGGAGCACCAATTAAAAGTGGAAAAATCAAGGCAAGTCATATTCTAGTACCAAAACTGACTAAAGCCCAAGAAATTTATGAGGATTTACAAACGGGAGCTGATTTCTCTAAAATTGCTCAGCAATTTTCGGAATGTTCAAGTAAAAAACGAGGGGGGAATCTAGGTGAATTTGCTAAGGGTGATATGGTGCCTGAATTTTGGAATGCCTGCACGAAATTAGAAATTGGTGAAATTTCTCAACCAGTAAAAACTAAGTATGGATACCACATTATTAAACGTACTGGATGAATTACTAAAACCGAAATATTCCCAAATCCCTTGCAAGGATAATCATCCAATAACTATTATTTTATTTATTGGAATCATTTTTCTTGGGTTAATATTGTTTAATTCTATTGAATTTAGTTTTATAATTTCAGGGTTATGAGTCTATTATTTCTTTCGTTTCTCATAGATAATAACTATTATATAGGCAATGAAAAAAGATATAGCATAAATATAACATAACATTGCTGGAATTCTCAAATATTCAAAAGTTATTATACCTCAACCTATTATAAAAGATTGAAAATAGAAAACTGACCCTGCGAAAGTGAAAATGCCTGTGATTAATAATAAAACTGTTTTAAATGTACTATATTTCATATAAATACCTTATATATTTGATTATTATGATATAGAAATTCCAGTTAATAATTTAATCTTTTTTCATTAATTTTGGAGAATTTCAAATTATTTGAAAAAAAGATTAAGCTAAATAAAGTAATATTTCACTAAAAATATGGAATACACTTACAATTGAGAGTGCAAATATGATCACTAACATAAAAAAAAAAATAATCCAAAAAGAGTTTGAAAGCAAATATTCTTCAGGAGTAGGATAAAATATATCTAATATTACATAAATTACTAGTAAAATAGATAAAATGCTGAGACTTATACCCTCTACTATAAATGCCCATTCATTGATTATTGGACAGGGCATTCCAATACCCAAAAAGCAAACCTTGATATAAAATTGACCGCTTAATATTGAGATAATAATCACTACTTCGCATGAAAATATTAATGTTAATACCGTTCTCTTAACAATATCGATTTGTATTGGAACAATATTTTTTTCTTGCATGATTTTTCATTAATTTTTCATTTAATCTCATTCTATTATAATATTTTAAAAATTAATGAATTATTGTCGAAATTAATATTTAAATTCTTTATCTGATAAAACTAAAGTAATAAAAATTTAAACTTTGGTTTGATAATAACTTAGATCACTAGTTATATATCCTCAAGATCCACAAAGGCATATACTAAAACGAAAATAATTATAAAAAATATACACACTGTTGCTCCAATATCAAGTTCAATTACTCGATACGGGCCTATGCCATTCGCCATAATAAACAAATAAAAAAAGATAATAAGTAAGATGCTTATAATTAAATGGAAATAACTTCTTTCTTTCATTTAAATTCCCTTTATTTTTGACTATTATGATATAACTCCAGTTAATAATTTAAACTTTATTCATTAATTTTGCTGGTTTTCAAATTACTTGTAATATATTTTTGATGAAAGATGAAATAAAGTGTGATGATGATGAAATGAAATTTAAACATTAAAATGACAGATCAAAAATCCAAACTAAACTAGCAATTGTGTATATATGCAAAACATACTAAACACAAAAAAAATATCCAACCCAAGAATTACCGTTCATCAGATCCTAATACTAAAATGATTATAAATAGTGCAAAAAATGAAGTTAAAAAAACTAAACTCATAATACTTGCTAAGGTGAAGTTTCTAGACTCTTACGTTCCAAAATAGCCTTGAAATGGCAAAATGATAGCTAAAATTGCAAATATAATCATAAAAAATAGAACAAATCCTTTAAGTGGAGTTAATTCAATTAAAACAATCACTTTGTTATTCGTATAAGAAACTAAAATTTATAATTCTTATAATAATAGTTTAAGGATAGCCCAGCACGGATTCGAACCGTGGTCCAGGGGTGTCTCCAAGATCTAAGTAAATCGAACTTTTCAGGGCCCCCGATGCTTGACCGCTACACCACTGGGCTGAATTAGAGACTTATTCAATAAAGTAAGTCAGTTTATTTGAATATTAATAATTTGAAAACTCTAAAAAACCTTTCCCAATTGATTTAAATTAGATAAGAATTGTTAGAGTGGTTGTAAAATATAAATTATTCATGAATTAATTTTCATTTTTAAATAGGATAGATTTTTATTTATTATCCTCTATATATATACTGGATTACACACACTTGATCTGGAGGACTCAAAAAGAAATCAGTTTAAAAAAACTAGTTTTTAATAACCCCGTGACTGAAAAAAAACCCCGTGTAAACTGAAATTACTTTTTTACTATATTCCTCCATAGTGTAATCCCCTTTTTTGAATTTATCATCATGTGATATAAGGATAACTTTGATTTTTAAAAAAGGTATCAAAAAAGTATGAGATTTATACTTTTTTATTTCTTTCCTCTCTCTTTTTTTGTCTCTCCCATATTCTCTGTAATCGTGGACTTGGTCCCC
>JBHLNL010000050.1:0-19880 GCA_048941605.1 Promethearchaeota archaeon
AAAATGAATTAAATATAATTAGCTAGAATGAAAATAGATTCATTCTAGCCTAATTATACAAAAAATGAATTGTGGTTGAAGGGATTTTAACAAGCATGAATCTTAGAACACGTCATATTAGAGTTGCAAATTAATGTAGATACAGATAAATATAACTCTTGTAAATTAAATGGTTTTTTCTTAAAATCTATCGCTCCTGCCGCCAAAGCTTTTTTTTTTATTGTGCAATCTCCACTAATTAGGAAAATTTTTACATTTCCATCAATTTTTAATATTTCTTTTGTTGCTTCGATGCCATCTTTAATAGGCATATGATAATCCATTATAATTAAATCTGGTTTATTTTGAAATCTTAAGTATTTATCGACAGCTTCATTTCCATTTTTAGCATAGTCTATGACATCAAATCCTTTGTATTCTAGATATTGTTTATATAATTTTAAAATTGAATTATCATCATCTACAATAAATACTTTATTCATATATTTTCACCAATATTTCATGTAAAATTCTAAAAAATAAAAAAAAATTATGTAATTCTAACTTCTACTAATAAAACTTTTAAATGCTCTGCTAAACTTCCCAATTTTTGTGTAGTTTGTGATATCTGTTCCATCGAAGCTGATTGTTGTTCAGTTGAGGCACTTATACCTTCTAGTGAACTAGATGTGGATTGAATATTTGCCAATATCTCTTTAATTTTATTACTACTATGATCAACAGCATTTTTAGATTCTTCCGCTAATTTCCTTACTTCATCCGCTACAACAGCAAAACCACGGCCATATTCTCCTGCTCTCCCTGCCTCTATGCTAGCATTTAACGCCAGTAAATTTGTTTGTTCAGAAATACTCGATATAATGTTCAATATTTGCTTTATTTCATGAGAATTATTCATAATTCTAGATCCTTCATCTGCAACCTTTTTCGTTGAAAATGAAATTTCCTCTGAAGATGCATTAATTTCATTTGTATTAGCAGCTAATTCTGTTGCAATATTTGCAACATTTGTACTAACGTCTGATGCTGTGTTTAAGACTCTTTGTAAAGTGTTATTAATATTTAATATTCGAGTTTCTACAATTGCTACAACTGCAGTTACTAAAAAGATCATTTCAATAATACATGTAAGTAGGTTCTGAAATTCATTTAAATCATAGGGATCAAACAACGTAGTAATCAAATATTGGATTATTGTAAAAATCCCAAAACACAAGAATGCATGAGTTGGAGTTTTTTTTACTTTATATACTTTAATTAATAAATAAGCGGCAAAAAGCATTATAAAAATCATAAATACTTCTATACCTATTATGGTGGGATTTATTGCTATAATCAAGCTCATTGATGGAATTATTTTATACTTAGACATCTTCAGCTTATTTTTTAAGAAAGTTTGATAATATTCTAAAAATGCACTAGCACAGATTAAAATACCGCCTAAAGATGAAAAAATTAGAGCCCCAATCATGATCTCACTATTGTAGAGTGCTAAAAAGGAACTCAATTGAGCAGCTGTAAAACAGTATTGACCGAGAAGCCATTTCTTCAACTCATGTCTCTTAATACTAACAAAGGTGAAGATAATATTTCCCATCACTGCTAAAATAAACAAAAACTCTTCTGTAGCCATTGTCTATAACCTCCGTCTAAATTTTTTAAATTTTTTATTTCTCTTCTTTTTTTTTTGGTTTTATACCCTCTGTTATCCATTCAAATACCAAATCAAAAATATCATCTGTATTTACTCCGTAGGAATCATATAAAGGTTTGAAATTTCTAAGACTATCAATAAGTCCTTCAGTTAAAGACGTTAATGTAGCTATCAAAAAAATTGGTGTAAGGTCATCTCTTATAATTTTATTATCAATTCCGTCTTTTATTGGATTTAACACGAGTTTTTGATATCTTTGTGTTTCAAAATTGATTTCTGCTTCATTTCGAGTCAAGGATGCTCCCTTCATTACTTTTTGATTAATGTTCAAGAAAAATGGCTTTTTACGGATATCACTTGCAATATTGTAAAGTCCTGGAAATTTTTTAGAAAACTCGTAGATAGCATATCCTAGTGTTAGAAGACGTTCCAGGTCTGATTTTGAGGTCAAGTCTATAGCTTCATAAAATTCGTTTAACTTCCTAATGGCTATTGTTCCTACAACTAAGTAAAGATCATTCTTCGAATCAAAATAATTATATAATGTTCCTTTACTTAATGATGCTTTATATGCAATTTCCTCCATCTTGGTATTATTGAATCCTTTTGAGATAAAAATATCCATAGCTGTCATAATGATTTCATTTCGTCTTTGTTCCTTTTCTTTTTCTTTTCTTTGTTGGATACGTTTTTTACGCTCATTAGCCATTCTTATCAAATTGAACATGGGTAATTTTTTGACCGAGGGTCATTAAATATAAAAGTAACATTATTTGTATTTAAACTTTTGGTCATAAAGTGACTCGTGGTCAAGTAATGATAAAAGATATCTGGAGTACTCATCTATATAGTTTTTAGAAGATATAATTCATACTTCCTATTAACCCATATTATGGTTCATTGACTTTTTGCTCCTTTAGTAGCGATTTTACCAATTAGAACCTTTAATGAAAAATTTCCTTCAAGCTTTTTATACACAAATCTTAGAAAAATACCATATAAAACTATTGTTGCTACTATGTAATACCATATGTTATATCTATTTAATAATTCAAAAAATAGGAAATAGTTTAGATTCTGTAAAAGAAAAAGAGTAAGAGAATAATAAGAAAAGTAAAATAGGAATTTATAGCTTCGTTCTCTATTAAATATATTGTGTTTTTCAAGGATTAAGAAAACTAAAATAATAGCTAAGTCTAATCCTAAAGAATAGGTTAACCACCATATATTTGTGTTAATAGTAAGGATTTTATTAGTAAATAAACTTGGTAATAAAAACCAGAAACTAGTAACAATCAAAATCACTCCACATAATAAAAGCGGGACAACAATCTTTCTATTGAAAAATCTTTTTATATCATCCCTATCATCCAAAGCTGAAAAATCAAAAATCAAATCCCCAATGACGGTTCCAATTAAAAAGAAAGTAAAGAATGATAAAATTGGATTTTGGTCCAAAGAATTATAAAAGAGATAGAAAATTACTCCTGAAAAATTAGCTTCACCAATGGAGGGTAATAAATTTGTTAGTAAAATTTGATTTAAAATCCAGATTATAGCAGCTATAAAAATTCTGAATAGTTTCGATGTTTTCAGAAACGGCCAGGCCATAAGAAGTGACGCACCTACAGTTAAAATAATAAACCATTTCCACAGTATAGAGGGATCAAAAAATTGAATTGCGACAATACCGTTATACCCAATCCCCAAACCCAAGATTAAAAAACCTCGAATTAGATATTCTTTTCTTAAGGTTTTTATGCTATAATTCACGTTAATTTTGACTTTTTCAAGTCTATTTCGGTATGAAATCATTGTGCTTACACCAGATATGAAGACAAATCCAGCTGCACCTATTGCTGAAAATAGAGACACATAAATATAAAATAGCCAGTCATCGGATGGAACAGTCCACCAATCAATCATGTGCCCTACCATAATGTAGACCATTCCTAATCCACGAAATATGTCAATACTCTTCAATCTCTTCATTGTAAAACGCTTTATTATGTGAAAATTTAAAAAAAAAATTTTATAGGTTTTAGAATTAGTACTCGATGTTAAAGTTTAAGGTTCACAAATCAAAAGACATTTCGATCTTACCTTTATTCATCGGAATCGTTTTTATATTTGGAATATATATAACTCCCCCAGAAAATCTCTTAGCACTTTTCATGTTAATGTCAGATAATCCCGTGATAGAAGGAGTTATACCTGTTGACATACCACTTGTTTTTCAACCATAGGTGATATGTTTCTTGGTACATTCTAGTTAGTTACAAGAGGCACTACAAGTCTAGCTGGTGGTACTATCAAGAACAAAATTTAAAACAAAATAAAAAATAAAAATAAAAAAATCTTTTACGGTAAGGTAACCCTTCCACTGCTTTCATCAAGTTTAAGAATTCCCTTAACAGCTAATTGTTTAATAGTGCGAACAGCCATTATTGGTGGAACATCTAGTAGTTTCTTCAAATCATCTAATTTTGCTTCTCCTTTATCCATGATAGTAGCGATTATATCTACCTCATGAATTTCTTCATCAGAATTTTCAATTAAAAATGATGTAAAGAAATTCGCTTGTCTCAATTGATTAATTTTAGATTCTAGCTCATCCATTTTTTTCTGGTGAGTATTTTTTAGCTCTGCTTCTCGGTTTTCATTTTCAATTGTCTTTTGATCAAGAGTAGTTTTTTCTTCTTCCTTACCAGTAATCTTTTCATTAATAGATGCAAGCTTTTCCTCAAGCTGTGTAAGTTCGAAAGCTGGTTTCTTTAAATCATTGACATTTGTTTCTAAATTATTTGTTAATTCAGAGATTTTTGAAGATAATTCATCCTTTTTAGCTTTCAATCCATCAATGTTTTTATCTAATTCTTCTGATTTAGTCCTTAATTCTGTTAATTCTGAATTTTGAGTAGATAATTTTTCTTTAATACTTTCTTCTTCTTTTTGCTCAGCTTGCATGAAACGCCATGCTTCTCTTAATTGAGAAAGAACTTCTTCGTTATGTTTCTGCAAAACCTGCCAATATGTATCATAAGCTGTTTCAAATTGTTCAATTAAAGCTAAAATATCTTGTGAACCCACTAGAAATCAACCTCCCCTTTTAATGTTACTGTTCCAGCGCCCTCATCATATTCAATTGGTCCTCGTTTTTGTACCATTTTTGTTAGAATATTTCTTGCTACATCTTCCCTTAAACCCATAGCTTGGACAATACCTTTTAATTCAAGAGTAGTATTAGGTTGTAATGATTGTATAAGTTTCAATTGAGCAGATTGAACATACCCAGCTTTAATTAAAGATTTCATAGCTGCTGCTCGCATAACATACGAATTACTAAATCTCTCCTTTTTATTATATTCTTCTTGAAGTTGACCTTCAATTTCTTTCATTTTATTATCAAATTTTTCTTGAATATCCTTTAGTTCAACAATTCTATTTTCTAATTCGCTTAGTCTACTGCTTCGAGTTGCTAATTCTTCTCTTCTTGCAGTGATTTTTGTTTGAGTTTCATTTAGTTCATTTTGCGCTTCTTGGATTTTATCAAGAAGAGTCTGTCGTTGATTATTTAGTTCAACATTATTTTCTTCTAATGAGGCAATATCTCGTTGATTTTGAGAAATCTTGTTCTTTAAAGAATTAATTTCATCATCATTAGTATCAATAGTTCTTAAATCATTGGTTTTAGCTTCTTCAAATTTTCCAATCTGTTCAAGTAGATTATTTGGTTGAGTTTGTAATTTAGGAATTGAATTTGAATTTAATCCATTAAGCTCCTCTATAATTGAGAGAATTTTTTTTAAAGATGATTTCGTATCGGTAAGACTCATTTTACATTCTCCTTAAAAAAAGTTTTTTTAAATAATTTATAAAATAATAGTGTACTGATATTTAATTTTTGATTTTTAGATATCTCAGAAGAGATTAAATTTCTTTGGAGATATCTTCAATAAATCTATCCTTACTGACTGTGCCAAATGGGAGATTTCTTCTTTCTATAACAATATTTAGATTCTCGATTATTTTTTCTGCTAAGTAGTTAAAATCAAAAGGAAATTTCGGGTTAATAAGATAATATTTTCTCAAGAACATATTTATTAGGTCAGTTTTATGTTTAGGTTCTTCCATTTCAAATAAGCCTGGATCTGTATCGAGAAGGGAAGTGCAGATCCACGCCAAATCATCAAGAGCATTGCCTTCAAAAGCATCTTCAAAATCAACTGCGTAGATATTATCATTTTCCTCATCATAAATAAAATCCCTTAATCTTGTATCCCCTTTACAGAGCACATATTTTTTTTTTGCTTTATATCTTTTCCGAACAAAGTTTTTTTCATGCATTTGAGCAAGAAATTCAGCAAGTCTTTCAATGCTTAAGACAATCTGATTTCTTACTTTTGAATCCAATTCATCTAGATTTTGTGTTCCTTTCAATTTTTCATTTACAAAATCACATAAATTCGTACCATTAACTTTTTCGAGGATTAGATAAGGTTTTTGGAAAAAAAGTATATTAGGAACATGAAATTTCTGGTTTTTCAATCTGGTTAAAATATTTATCTCATTAGCAATATTTTTAGTTCGGAAGACTTTAACTACTATTTCTTTTGGTAATTTAGTAGGTTTTTTGTCAAACTCTATATCAATAACATAATTTTTCTTACTTTCTAATTCAGTCATTTGAAAACTGTCTTGGTTAAATTCGGGAATATTTTGTTTTAAATCCTTAACCATTTTAGTTTTTATTTTCTGTAGATCCATTTCTTAGTAAATTATATTTAATTTTATACTTCTATAAAGCACATAATTATCGCAATATTTATAACTATTTAGTCAAGTGTTTTAAAACAAGTATTTAGAAATGTAATAATTAAAAATAGTTTAAGCCTCTAATTTTCTTATTTTTTTTACTAAATCGTTTAGATACAAATTTCCCATTCCCAACTTTACGATTTGGGAGAAAAATAATACTAACGCGAATCTCATTTCTTGTATTTCAATATAATTAGCGCAAATTTTTTCATTATTTTCTAGTTCTAAGTACATCTTCTTTAAGTTACTTAACTTCTTTTCACTTCGAACTTCAAATTCTTTAATTATTGAAAAAAGAGTGTTACTAGGCAGGGAGGAATATAATATATGTCCATCAATTGTAAACATTCCCGATCCAAGAATTTCTTTATCGTCTACTTGGGCGCGCAACAGCCTTATAATCTCTTGGAACAACGGCATTGAACTAAGTTTAGCAGTGGAATCATCCGGTTCTGCCACTTCGGCATCAGTACTCTCAAAAAATTCCATATGAGAAAATTCAAAATCAACAGTTTGGTATCCTCGGACTTTAAAATTCTTATCTACAAATGCTTGAAAACCATGTTTGCAAACAGTTCCAGAAGGTATTGAAACTGTCGTTAAATGTTTAGCTTGGTCAATAATTTTTACAGGTATTCTGAGCTCCTTCTTAACCTTACAAGTTGGACATACAACAAGGATTTCATGTTGTATTTCATTTGAAGATAAATTTTCACTATTAATCATATGCTTCAATTAGTCTTTTTTTTTTCAAAATTTATATGTATAGGATATTATAAAGGTTTTTAATAAATTTACTTTTAATAAAATAAAAATTTTTCATAGAAGTTTCTGTATTTTATAAAACAAATTGCAGATCAGAATAATTTAATTTAGAAAAAGCTTCAATTCTTTTACGACAAGAATCACACTTTCCACAAGGTTGTTTTCCATCACTATAGCAACTCCATGTCCATTCTAAGGGAACATTTAATTTTTTACCGAGGGTAATGACATCTATTTTTGTCATCTTTCCTAAGGGAAATAATAGTTCTATAGTATTCTTGTCCTTACTGTGTTTTCCTTCATTAATAAGAGCTTCAAGTGATTTGAAAAAATTTGGAGTCGTATCAGGAAAATTTTTTGGATCTACTGCTATATGACCACCTATTATGGTTCTACAGCCGTAGATTTCAGCATAATATGTTGCAATAGAGTAAAAAACAAGATTCCGTGAAGGAATAAATCCCTCAGGTGCATTGACTGCACTTGGTACAGGGAATCCATCTATGCGTAAATCAATTGATTCCTTTAAAAACGGTAAGGGGATTTCAATTAAATCTATATTCAAACTTTCTGCTAATTTTAACGCTGCTTTTTTTTCATTATAAGGCCGTAGATTATAATCGATTGAAAGAACTTTTATGTTATATCCCTTTTCATGAGCCCAATAAAGTGCAACAGCAGAATCAATTCCACCAGATAATAAAACTATAGCTTTTTCTCCTTTTTCTGTATTTTCTGGAAACATTTTTGCTACTACTGCTGCTTTGATAGCCTCGTTCAGATCAGATAATTTATAACCTAAGGCTTCTGCTGCAATTCTACCATTTGATGTGATATCACACTTCATAACATCAATCATTTCTTTGCATAATCCTATTTCTTCTGGAGCATCTTCAAAGTTTATATAATTGATTCGAGGATGAGGGACATTAAAACCTAAATTAATCATACTTTGAACTACCATTTCAATTAATTCAAGCATGGTTATAATTTTTGGACCAACAAGATCAAAAATCTGATTATTATCTCCCACACCATCAGCAGCAGCTAAGAAGGCTTCCACTGCATTTTTAACATAAATAGGCTGCATAGGAATTTTACCATCTCCTACAACTTGAACAGTCCCATTTCCAATTTGGCTAATCATTTCTGGAATTAATTCATCATTTGGCCCTAAGATATATGATGGTCTAAAAATTATATAAGGAACGTTCCCATTTTTAAGTAAATGTTCAGCTTTATTCTTTGAATAGAAATATGCATCATTAGCCCATTCTTCTATCCCATATCTATCAACACCTAAACCTGATGGAAAGATTATTCTAGACACTTTTGCCTCAAGAGCTGCTTCAATTAAAATGCGCATTCCATCAATGTTAACCTTTTCGAAAAGTTCTTCTGAACCACAGACTACTCCACGGAAATGAATAATTGCTTTGCATCCTGCCAAAGCATTTTTTAAGGTTTCTATATTAAAATCTTTGATTATTTTTGGTTTGGCACCAAGAGATTCAACTTCTTTAGCTGCATCATCTCGTCGTACAATTCCAACAACTTGCCATCCTTTTCGGATCGCTGTTGTTATTGTATGTTTTCCTAAATATCCATTAGCTCCCGTAATAACTAATTTCTTGTATTCCATCTCAAGAACATCTTTGAAGCTGCTATAAAAAGTAAATCTTAGATCAATTTTAAAATATTGATTATTTTTTATTGAACCATCCTATAGATATAGCATGTCTTATTCTGAATAAAAACACATTCATATTTATTGTTTTTAAACATAAAATATAAAAATATCAAAGGGCTTCTACTATACAAAAATAGTGAACTTAAAAAAATAACATAAGGGGGAATCTGTTTATGGGATTCAAAGTAAGAGTACAATCAACTGATGTGAAATTTAGTGCAAGTCACTTTCTAAAAGAACCCCTTCAATGTACAAGATTACATGGACATAATTATTATGTTTCAGTAGAGTTAAGTGATAAACTTGATAAAAATCATTTTGTTGTAGATTTTACTGATCTAAAGGAAAAAGTAAGGTCTATAGTTAAACCTATGGATCATTATGTTATAATACCAACAAAATCGGATGATTTAGAAATCAGAGAGGAAAAAGATTCCATAGAAATAATTGCTTCTAAAAAACGGTATGTATTCCCCAGAGAAGATATTTTCTTTCTACCATTACCAGCAACTACTAGCGAACTTTTAGCAAAATATATTCATAGTAAATTAAAAGAAGAATATGAAGACAAAAAGATTTCTGTAAGAGTAGAAGAAAGTAAAAGTACTATGGCTGTGTTTGAGGAATAAATTACACAATCTTTAAACTTGGTTTTAATATAGAGATCATCGAAATTGAACATGTTCAGCCAAATTAATATATTTTTTATAAAGTATTAAAAATACAAATAAAAACATATATTTATTTCATTTTAATGTTGACAGAAAAAACATACAAATTAGGAGTGTTTTACGGCATTGGAACAGAGACAGAGATGTTAACTCAGAAGTTTGTTGGCAATCTCATCAATAATGAAGAATTTTGTAAAGCATGTGAAGTATTAGAACAAAATGTTAAATGTGACAAATGCCGTGAGTATGTTAAAAGTTTTGCTAGTTCGATCTATTTTTATGAAAAATTAGGAGAAAATGCTCCTGAATTCATTGAAGAACCAGAAGTATATCTTCCTAAAAATCCCCCTCAAGTAGATTTTTTAATTGTAGTAGGAATTCACCAAGATTTACTTTCTGAATTACCATATTATCTGAAGGATAGCAGAGTAAAGGCTGTTATTGTCCCAATAGAGGATCCTAAATGGGTACCTGCTGGACTTCAAGTTCAAGTATTAGAAGAATTCGAAAGATATGGTATTCAAGCAGCGTTTCCTAAACCTTTCTGCTCCTTAAGTAAAGAGTTAAATGAATATAACAAAATTGGTTTTCATTTAACAAACAAACATGATTTTATTAATGAATTTATAGATTATTTTAAAATTGGAGCGCCAGTTGTTTCATTTTTATTAAGCAAGGACGGGGAATCTATAGAAGATACATGTGTGATCCAGAGTGCTCCCTGTGGTAGCAGTTATTATATTTGTCAACAATTAAAATCAAAATATTTTAAAAATGGAAAAAGCGCTGATCTTTCCTTGAATGAAAGGATAAGCAAAGCTCATCATGCTTATCCATGTAATGCCTCAATGGACCAAGATTCTATTCTCAAAGATTCCATACTGCATGTTGGAGGATATTTAATCAGAAATGCTATTAGGCGAGAGTTAAACCTTGAAGAACAAGAAGGACAAAAACTCGTTTATATTATAAAATAGGAAATTCACCAAACCTTCAAAGATTCATTGAATAATTTATTATTTCAATCATTTTTATATAAAATAAAGATATTATAGAAAATTCATTATTAGAGTTCATACCTTGATTTTTTCTTTTATAGTCAATAAATGTTAAGTTCTAATTCAATTATAATCAATCAATGCATAGGTGAGAAATTATAACAACCATTGTCTGTTCATCATCGATCTGTGAAGCAGAAGAATCTGAGGATGAATCTTTTTTTGAAAAAAATTTCTGGTATTTTATTATCCCTGCTTCTATTTTACTTGGAATATCTATATTTTTAGAATTTGCTTTTGAAATTGTTTTAATTGCTCAAATTCTTGCAATTGGTTCAATTCTTCTTTCCAGTTCTGGAGTTGTTAGAGAAGCGATAGAAGATTTGAGTAAAAAGAAAATCACAGCTAATCTCCTGATGTTAATTGCGGGAGTTGCTTCATTTTTTATATTGCATGGTCAAGAAGGAGCAACAGCCTTATTATTATATGCCATAGCTGAAAGGTTGGAGGAAATAACAACAGATAAGTCGAGAAATGCTATTAAGGAACTGCTTGAACTTGCTCCTGATGATGCATTGCTAAAAATGGATAATGGTTATGTAAATGTTCCATCAAAACAAATAAAAGTAGGAGATATTGTGGGAATAAAACCAGGAATGAAAGTACCTTTAGATGGTATAATAGTTAGTGGAAGCTCGTATCTTGATGAAAGCGCAATAACAGGTGAATCTGTTCCAGTTTTTAAAAAAGAAAGTAATGAAGTCTTTGCAGCTAGCCTAAATTCTGATAGTTTTATTGATATTGAAGTTACAAGAGAAAGTACAAATACAATTGTTGCTCAGATTGCAGAAAGTGTAAAAATAGCTCAACAGAATAAAAGTCAACATGAGAAATTTATCGAAAAGTTTGCTAAATATTACACGCCAATTATCCTGTTATCATCGATTTTAGTTATGGTCATTCCATCTCTTTTGGGATTTGATTTCTATAATTGGTTTTATAGAGGATTGGTTCTATTAGTGGTCTCATGCCCATGCGCATTGACTTTATCTACTCCCTTAGCAAATATAGCAGCTTTAACAAAACAAGCTAGAGAGGGAATACTTGTTAAAGGGAACAAATTTATTGAAAAACTCCAAGATATCGAGGTTTTTGCATTTGATAAAACAGGAACCCTTACAGAAGGTAATTTAAAAATGTTTGATATTTATCCTTATAATGGTGCTATAAAGTCAGATATAATTAGTATTGCAGCAAGTTTAGAAGCTCTTTCAGAGCACCCAATTGGTAAAACGGTAGTAAAACAAGCAAAAGATATGGATCTACCATTCTATGCGGTTAATGATTTTGAAGTTGTTAAAGGAAGAGGGATAAAAGGAAATATTGATGGTGATATATTTTATGTGGGAAGCCGAAAATTCTTTGAAGATTTGAATTATGAACTCCCTATAGATGATATAAATAATATCGAAAGTACAGGGACGATACCAATTTTACTAGGCAATCAAAAACATTTATTAGGGATAATTACAATTAGAGATGTATTAAGGGTTTCTGCTCCAATTCTAATAAGTGGTTTAAAAAAGAGAGGTTATGAAACAGTATTAATTTCTGGTGATGACCAAAAAGTATGTAATTCAATTGGGGCATGTCTAGACATTGATCAAGCTTATGGTGAACATTTACCAGATCAAAAACTTGAGGAAATAAAAGATTTAAAACAGAGATATAAAGGAGTAGCCATGGTTGGAGATGGTATTAATGATGCTCCTGCATTAGCTCTCTCAGATTTAGGGATTGCTATAGGTGCTTCTGCTACAGATATTACTTTAGAAACTGCTGATATAATTGTCATAGGTGATGATTTAAAAAAAATACTTACCTATGTAGATATTGCTAAAAAAACAAATAGAAAGATAAAGCAAAATATTTGGACTTCAATTATTGTTAAAGTATCTTTTGCAGTTTTAACAGTAATTGGTTTGATGACCCTCTGGTTAGCCGTAGGAATAGGCGACATGGGTGTTTCTTTAATTGTATTACTTAATAGTTTAACAATCTTTAGATATAAATTCTTATACAAAGAAATATCGACTGAAGAGTTGGAAAGCGAGGCAAAGTTGCTTATATGTGAAAATTGTCAAACTAAAGATATAATTCCACAACATCATGGCCGAGATATGGTTAAGAAAGGAGATAAATTAATTTGTTGGAAAAATATTTTAAGCAGCGAGGAATTGGAGACCTGTGAGGAAGAGTTGCCACTTCATTGTCCATATTGCCAAGAGAAATTGGAATTAGCATAGAAAAATTACTAGTACAATTAAAACATATCCATTTATATTTTATAAAAATCCTTTGTAGAAGACAATCATTAATGAAAGAAATACTTCAAATCTATAATGATTTTTAATAACCACAGTTAAAGCTCACTATTCTTTTTTATTACTAAAATAGAATGTGTTAATATTAATGAAAAGGATTAAATTAGGAAAAACCGGGGAAAGTATTCCAATCCTTGGTCAAGGAACCTGGGGTATTAAAAGCCTTAAAAATAAGAAATATTACGAGAAATGGAAGTTATCGATAAGAAAGGGGATTGAGCTTGGTATTACACATATTGATACTGCTGAATTCTATGGTAGAGGGACTTCTGAAAGAATAATTGGTCAGGTAATTTCTGAATATGATAGAGATGATTTATTTATCACGACAAAATTGTTTCCAATGCATTCTCGGTATACAACAATGAAAAAGGCAGCTTATAAAAGTTTAAAAAGGCTAGGAATAGAAGATGTTGATCTTTACCTTATACATTGGCCTTCTCCTTTTGTTCCAATTAAAACTCAGATGAAAGTTTTAGAAGATCTAGTTGATGAAGGAAAAGTAAGGCATATTGGAGTAAGTAATTTTTCAGTAGAGCAATTTAAGAAAGCTCAATCTTATCTTAAAAATGTTGAACTAGTAAATAATCAATTAAATGCAAGTATTACTCGACAAAAGCATATAATTCAATCTTTACCATTCTATCAAAACGAAGGAATCATAATGACAGCTTATAGTCCTTTAGGTCATAATGGTTATCAATCACTGAAAGGAGATTTAAGAGATAAATTAGAACTTGTTGCTAAAGTACATAATTCAACTATCCAGCAAATTGCAATTGCTTGGTTAATAAATCATGAGAATGTAATAACCATTCCAAAAGCATTTAAAGCAGAGCATATGGAAGCAAATGCTAAGGCAGCTGATATCAAGTTATCAAGTGATGAAATTAAAATATTTTATGAAACTAATGAAGCAATCGAGAATGTTAAAATAGTATCATCCGAAAAAGAAGCGTTATCATCCAACTAACTCATTAATAAAGTTTTCAAAAATTATAAGACATATTTTTTTATTCCTTAATTTAGCTATTTCCTAGAAAAATAACTCGAAAATTTAGTGTTAAAATCGAAAAAGTTTCTTTGCATTTTTAATTATCTGACGCGTAAAGACTTTGAGTTCAATTTCCTTTAAATTAGCGATTTCTTTAGTTATTAAGACTACATCTTCTGGGAGAATGAATTTTTTAGGAGACTCTGTTAAATGATATGGATAATCTGTTTCAGTAAGAGTTTGTTCCAATGGAGTTATTTCAATTATTTTTTTCATCTCATCATCTCTAGGATGAGGGTAGCCAAAAGAAAAATAAAAACCCAAATCAAGTAGTTCGGAAACGAGATCCTTTTTAGACATATATCCATGAATTTGACCACCCACATCCTGGGCTTTTTCTTGCTTTAGAATTTCTACAATATCATTGTCGGTACCATAACCTGCATGAACCACAATTGGTATATCATTTTCTTTTGCTAATCTTATTTGCTTTTTAAGTAATTCCTGCTGTTTTTTTATAAATATACTTTTCTCATTATCATTTAGTTGATCAAAACCATATAAATAATCCAATCCAATCTCGCCTATCCCATAAGGCATTTTTCTTTCAATTTCCTTTTCTAGAAGTGTAAGCATTTCTAAGTGGTTTTCAAGTGCATTATTTCTTGAAATACCAATAATATGAATAACATCTTCAAGCTCCAGTTGTTTTTGATAACTTGGAAAATCTTTTGGATTACTTATAACACCAATGATATAATTTACTCCTTTCTCTCTTGCGTTGGAAAGCATCTGATTTAAAAAAGATATAGTAGGGGTAGGGATAATACCTTTGATATCTTCATCAATACTTTCTATTGGAATAGGACTGAAAAATATGTGAGCGTGACAATCAATATACAATTTAATCACATCATTTTCTTATTAACAAATAAAATAATTTTTTCATTTTTATATTTTATAATTTTAACCTCATCACCAATTCATCACCAATTTCACCACCAGTATATTCAAATCCACATCTTTTATAAAATTCTCCAGCATGTCCATCCAATTTAGAATGGCTTAATAGTAGTTCCTCTGCGTTTGGTCTACTTTTTACATGGTCAATTATGATTTTCATTGCCTCTTTCCCATAATTGTTTCCTTGATGTTTAGCATCAATCATAAATCTCCAGAGAAAATATGATGGACGGTGATTTGGGTTCGATTTATGTTTTAATGAGGAATCACTTATCATAACAAAACCAATAGGGTTTTTATCTGCATAAATCGCTCGGAACCAAGCATCTTTATTGAAATGAGCCTCTGCTATTGATACAGCATTAGATGCAACTAAATTTTTTTGCCCGGGTTTGACATCTAAATTTAAAATTGACCTTAAATTAATTTTTGTTATCTTTTTTAGCATTATTTTTGGGATTTTGCTCACCTGTTAATTCTTTAAACTCTTTTAAATCTTTGATATTGTCAAGCTTTTTATCTTGTATAGCTCTCTCAATATAATTTTTATCTATTTTCATTACTGTAGATAATAATTCCAATCCTTTTAATTGGTTATTTTTGAGTGATTCAAGACAAGCAAGATTGTATAATACTTCAGGATTAGTGGGATCTTTCTTAAATGCTCTAGTGATAAAAATTTCGGCTTTTTCAAGATTATTTAAGTTTAAATAAATATTGCCAATGTTATTTTGGGTTTCAGCAACGTTGTATGAATAGGTTTCATAGTCTTGTTTTTCAAAAATTTCGAGGATTTTTAATGCTTCGAGGTATATTTTTTCTGCTTCTTCAAACTTATGTAATCTGGTATATATATTTCCGAGGGAGTTCTGGATCAAAGCAACATTATGAAAATATATTTCTGGATTTTCCTCTGCTAATTGTTTTGAAATTTTAAGAGCTTCTTTGAACATCGGCTCTGCTTCTTCAAATCTATTTAAAATAGCATATAAATCTCCCAGATCTAATAAAGTGAGAACTAATTCAGGTAAAACTTGGTCTGGATTATGTTCTGCTATTTTTTTTTTAATTTTTAGTGCTTTAAGATGCCACGTTTCTGCTTCTTCATATCTATTTAATTCACTATTGATTAATCCAAGATTACTTTGAGTTTTAGCAATATCGATTAAATACATATCATAATAAAATTTTGCTAATTTCTTGTATGAATCTATAGAGTCAATAGATCCATCTTGTATATCCTCTAATAAATCTAAATCAATGCCAACATTTCCAAAATCCCTTGAAGTTGGTGGTTCTTCTGGCAGAAAAACATCGTAATATTTACTGATTATTTCATTATATGTTTTCAATTCATCGGTATATGATTTACCTAATTTAATATCCATTGAATGGAATTCTGGTGAGTGAGCATCATAATATAGCTTTTTTAACTCTTTATATGAACTTAATGCATCGCTATATATCTTTTCTGCCTCTTCAAAGCGTTTTGAATCAATATAGAGAGTACCAAGATTTTTTTGGGTTGAAGCAATATATGGTAAATAAATTTTATAATATTTTTGAGCTAAATTTTCGTAAATTTCTAAAGCTTTAAGATAGATTTTCTCTGCATCTTCAGAATTTCCAATAGCAGAGAAGAGATTACCCACCACATTTAGAATAGGAGCTTTATACTTATCTTCAAGGATGAATAATTCTTGGGCAACATCAATTAACCTTTTATGTTCATATTCAAATTGAGGTATACTATTAGCAATTGCTAAAAATTCATTAACTAACTCGGCAGTGGGCTTTATTCTTGCTTTGTGAAAAAGAAGTTCGATCTGATCTTGAATAGTATCTTTAAATCTCCTTAGTTTTTTTTCATAATATTGTATTGCTTTTTCATGATGTATTTCCTCTGCGAAACTTTTTAAATAATCTTGAATTTGCTGAAAAGAAAATTTATATCTTATTTCTTTAGTTGGTTTTTTCTTTATAATCCCTGCTTCAATTAAATATTGGAGAGATTTTTCAATATTTGGAAATTTACAACAAGTTTCTATAGATCCACCATCAATGTTAGTATCTATTTCCATATTAATTACAGATAAAGTTTTAAGCACTTCTAAAGCATTTGGATTTGATGAAAAAATATCTTTGATAATTTGCTTATAAAGTTGCTCAATCTGTGGCTTTTTTAGGTTTGGGTTAATAAATTTTAATTTTTCAATATCTAATTTCTTGTAATTCTTTTTAATTAATTTTTCTATATCCGATTGTCCCTTGGGGAGCTTTGATATTAATTCCATTATTTTATTTGGATATCGTATCTTGAATCACTTCATTTTCTTCTAATTGTTAATGTTGAATTTTTTATTTTAATATTTAAATTTACTTGATGAGAAAAAATCCATATAATTGATTTTGAAAGAAAGCTATTACTTTAATGTATTTTATTTCTGATTTTTTTGAAGAACTTCCAAATCTTTCTCAAAATATGAGTCTCCATATGAAGTATATAAAACTGCTGCGGGATTGTGGGGGTGTGACCTATCTTTAGCTATTAATGTGCTTACAGGAGCTTTTGAAAGGTGAGTGAATGTAATGTCATGCCCCACACATAAACCAATTATTAAATTTAAATCTGTTTTAGCTTTATTTAATAATAAAGCTTGAGCAACGGGGTTGCATGAGACAAATCCAAGAGGATGTCCTGTTTTTGATAGAATAGTATATTCTTTAGGGACTCCTACTTCTGTTTTAGCTATTGATCCAGTTTTGCAGCAAACTGAAGATACTTCAAAACCATATTTGTTTAATATATCTGCTATTTTTTTCGCTTCTCTTAGTAACCCAACACATAAAGCTAATCCAATTTTTTTAAAACCCATCCCTCTAGCAAATTCTATTGTATCTTTTAAACGAGGCCAAATGAGATATCCTGTAGCTTCTACAATTGATGCTTCTTTTGTAGCTTTTTTAATAAAGTCATCAGTTTTATATAGATTCAACGCCTCCTTTTCAATATCAGAGCTATATATCATAGGACAATTGTCTATATTATCGTTCGGTTTCCCAAGGATGCAAAAATTATGGCTATTACAATTATGACACATAGGATCCATTTCAATTCTTCTACCATTTTTAAATTATTATTTATATGATTAAACGGATTTTTTATTTCATTAATTATTTAAGAATTTTACCGGTCTCTAAATACCATAGATATAAATCCAATTCAGCTAGATTTAACTTAAGTTTATTGCCAATATCTTTCAAAATCTCCTCGATTTCAAGATACTTTGATTTTGTTAAAATTTTTGGTTTTTCAATTAGATTGTAAGAAACTAATAGATCTATTATATGAAAATCAATTATTGCATAGTTATTAAACCCTATATTTCTGAGGAAATGGCTAGATTCCTTATAACCAAGACCCTTTATATTTTTCACAATCCATTCTCTTAATTCATTTCCATTATCGCCTGATTTTATAAAACCTTGTAAATGACTAATATTTTCTCTTGCTTCAACAATGTATTTGGATCTCACATTTGGAAAGCGGTAGCCTAATTCTTTAAACTTAGCTACTAATTCCATTTCTGATAAGGTGAGAAATCCATCACCCATCTTTTCTTGCACTTCAATGCATCGTTCTGCGCTGCAATTTGCTGTTGTAATACAAAAGCAAAGTTCACCAAATATCTCATCCATTTTTCCATTTCTATATGTACTAAATTCAGCTAAACGAGTGTCTACACGTGATTTTATCTCACTATTTTTAAGGTATTGAAGTTTATCTAAGAGATCTTGCATTTTTCTATGGAATTAATTATATTCTTTAAAAACCATTAAAATTTTTAGGAATTTTAAATAATTAATAGTTAATCAGATAAGTGAATAGAACCAACTACATAAATTTTGCGGGAATAGCTAAGTTTGGTCAAAAGCGATGGGTTCAGGTCCCATTCTCGCAGGAGTTCGGGAGTTCAAATCTCCCTTCCCGCATTTGATATTTTTAAAAGTCAAAATAGTAATATATTAGTAAAATTATCTAGATATTAAGTTGAAAAGTGTGTGATAAATATTATGCCAGATGATATTTCACCAGAAATGGAAAAAGAGAAAATTATTGTTTTTCAATATAATGATCAATTGAATGAATTTCAAGAATTAGAATTAGTAGATGACGTTCAAATAACTGAACTTTTGGATCCAGATTTCGTTCTCCTTTTTATTGATCCTACAAGATATCGTGTTTGGATTTGGCATGGAAGTAATACTACGACGAGGATGAAATTTATTGCTGCTAAATTAGCACCTAGCATTCGAGATAGATATGGGATTGGTTTTAAAATAAGTGCTGTAGATGAGGGTAATGAAACTGTAGGTTTTAAAGTCGCAGCAGGTATCGAAAAAGAACCTGAATATGTAGAAGCACAAACTGGCCCTGCGTATGAAGGAACTGAGAAGGATTTAGAATTATTAGACACTTTATCAAGAGAAAAAATACTCCTATTGCTTGAAAAAACTGGTGTCCCTGAAGGATATGAGCGAAAATTGGTTATAGTAAAAAATAAAGTGTTTGGTTACAAAGAATACGATAGAAATTATCTAGGATCTGTAATAAAAGAGAAGAAACTCCTTCCTCTAAAAGAAGAAATTGATGATGGCCCATATTTAGCTGAGAGTTATATCCCCAGAATGCTTTTCTCATACAATAATGTAATATTGACTGAACTCTTACAAAAAACAGATAATAACAAGAATTAAATCTTAACTAACTCTATTTAAAAAAATCAATAATGTCACATGTCAAACGTAGTCCTTCTCAACAAAAGAGGGCGACATTAAGTAGTAAGCATAAGAAAAGAAGAATGCTCAGTATTGTAATTGTAGTTGTAATTTTTATTAGTATAGTATTGAGTATTGTTTTTATAACTCTTTCTATGCCATAA
>JBHLNL010000051.1:0-19865 GCA_048941605.1 Promethearchaeota archaeon
ATAAAGAACTCATTGATTATTATAAAAAAGAATTAATAATAAGAAAGATAAAGATTTATCTTGAACAAATTGATGAATTCAAGCTAAATCTGAAATCTGAGCTTAAAGAATTAATAAATAAAATTTCAAAAGCGATTTCAATTATCCTAAGAAGGATCCAACTTAGAGATCAATTTGTTACCCGAATGGAATTAGTAGCTATGGATAAAATAAGATCTGAGGACATTGCTAAGTTAACAAGTTTGAAAGGTAAATCCCATTATGACGTACTTTGTGAAAGATTTTTCTTTCAATATATAATAGATTGGTTTTATGAGATTTATCAATCTGAGAAATTAAAATACCAAAATAAAAATACTGAGAATATTAATAAATAAGAAAAAAATATTTTATTTATTTTCTAAAGTTTGATCTATATCTCTATTCTTGGATATCCATTTCATAAACCGTGGTTTTATTAAGATCATAGCACCACTACCTATTGCACCTCCCAATGCTCCAAATAAGGTTCCTAATAGTAAAATAAGAATAAGGAGCAACCATCCAAATCCTGGACCGATAATAAGAGCCCCAAATTGATCGAGTAATATATAAGTATTTTTTGTTATCATTCCATGGACCGTATAAATTAACCAAAAAAAGAAAACACCCGCTGCACCACTCAAAGTACCTTTTTTCATAGTTTTATTAAGTATTCCTGCTACAATCCCCGCTATTATAACCAATTGCCAAATTGGGATCAAACTTAAAAGAGATGCGAGTACTAGAGCAACTACTATACTTAAAATAAAAATTTGCTTTTCTTTGTCGAGTTTAATCTTCATTTCTATGAACCTCCATCAGGTATAAAATATATTGTTGATTTTATCGAACATGTAGGAAAGTTGGTATATTTATACCCAAAATATTGACAATGATATTTCCCCTGTAAATATAATTGTTCTAATTGATCAGAATAATGCTTTGAATTAGGATATCCTCGTTCTCCTGAAGGAATTACACTTATTGAATTATTGATATTACTGAAATCGATAATTAATCTCTCTGAAGCTCCACCACGAGCTATTCCAACTCCAGATCTTATATTTACATTAGATGGCATCACTGTACGTCCCTCTCCATCATATGGATAGGGTCCCTTACTTAAAGGTTCTAATTCTGTGAGATGTCCAAAATAAACTTGATGAATTTCACCCCACTTCCAAGTTGAAGGATCAGAAGAACCATAAAAATTTTCGAGCCATGTAATTGTATCATTTAAAGCAACTAACATTGTATCATTTCTGGTTTCGATTATAGGTGTGTTTACATTATCAAACCAATGAGATGTTTCATCTTCTTTCATAAGATATTCCAAAATAGCTATACTAGGGCTTCCTATAGCCCCATATTTATTAAATTCATCATTGAAAGTATTGTCCATGAAATAATCTCTCCATTTCCGATAAATTGTAGGTGCACCACTATTTTTATCCATTACATATCTCCACCCTTCTAACTCTACTAAAACATCAGCAATTTTAGGAGGAGGAGTTGAACCATAAGTAAATTGAATAACATTTATTAAGTATGGAATAAAAGCTTCTGCAGCTGATGAATTTACATCGTGCTGTAATTCTTTCATCATCTCTACGCTTACGGTGCCATCAGGAGCATTTGAAAGAAATTCATTGATTCTTCTTGCTCTATAACCATCACTATATTCATTTTGTAAAAAATATTTTGAATAATTCCAATTAGGGCCAGCGACGATTTGGTTAGCAGATGCTAAATAATTTTGAGAAGGATTAATTGTATTTGGCAAATCTTCAAATGGAATATATCCAATCCATTCTCCTTCACCATTTGAACCGTTATAAGGAATTGTACCGTTTCCAAGATGGCCCGGTGGAATTTTGGCATCATCTCTTATAGGAACATTGCCTGTTGGTCTAATTGCTATAGTACCATATATATCAGCATAAACTATGTTTTGAGCTAGAGTACTCCAATATTTTGATGATTCATCAAATTCAACTCGATTATGGGCACGGGCAAATCCATCTCCAGCTAGAAAATTGTAATAATAATCATTTCCTGTCCATTTTGGGGCAATAACAACGTCTCCATATGTTGTGGGTAGACCAAATTCTCTTAAATCACTTAAAACAGGTCCATGAACTGTTTCTTTTACTGTAAAGATTTCAGTCCCACCACCCTTCACTCTAATTTCATGTGTTCTATAATTGTACGCTTTTGGTAAACCATCATAAATATAATGAGTATCGTTAACTACATCATAATAGTACCAATCTAGAACATCATAACCAGTATTAGTAAAACCCCATCCTACATATTCATTGTGTCCTACTGCACAAAGTGGCATTCCAGGTATGGCAAAACCATATATATTGAGATCTGTTTCAGTTGAGACTAGATGTTGCTCATACCATATTCCAGGCATAAGCCACGCTAAATGCATATCATTACAGAGTATTGGTTTCCCTGTATCGCTTTTAGTACCATTGACAACCCAATTGTTTGAACCAATAACTTCTTTGGATTCTAATATTTTCTTTTCAGAGTCAATTTTCTCTACACTAGCTAAAAATTCGGTAACCGCATTTATTAGAGAGGGATTTGATTTGAATGCCATACCACTCATTTTTGGTATTGGTCCATAATCTCCATAATTAGGGCAAATTGGAATTTGATATGGTTGAAAAGCACTAAATAATTCTGAATAGTTAGTAGGTCCCAATACTTCATAATTTATTAATCGATAAAAATCTTCATAACCCCATGTCATTTGTCTTGCCATTTCCTGAACCAAACATAAAGAATCTAGCAATGTCCATTCAGTGGGTTCAAAATCAAGGAGATAATATTCTAAAGGTTTTTCATTTTTATGTGTTTGCAAATAATAATTTATTCCATCGACATATCTTTCAAAATTGGGTAATCCATCAATTGTTCCATTTTCATACATTTCTCTTAGCTTTTCTAATGTTTTGATCGCCCAATGCTCCATACCCATAGCAAGGAAAAATTGATCAGTAGTTAAAAGTTCTTCACCTAAAATTTCTGATAATTTACCTCTAACTTGACGCCGTACCATATCCATTTGAAAAAATCTATCTTGAGCATGGACATATCCTTGAGCAAAAAAAAGATCAAGATCTGTTGAGGCATAAATATGAGGAATACCCCACTCATCCCTAATGACAGTAACTTCATCATTGAGACTGGGAATTCTTAATAACTCTGCTGTTGGCACTTCACCTGTGACCTTCCATAAACCATTACCAGGAAATAGGATGCCGCCCAATGATGGAATTCCTAATAAAGGGATAGAAAAGATTGTTATTGAGACAATAGTGAGTACAATCGCAGTAGATAATTCTGTAACCACTTTTTTTTCATTTTTTCTCATCTTAAACACAAACGTTTATATTATTTTTTTTAGATTTGATATAAACTGATTATTTCAATTTATGTTTCTTATCTATTTAAAATCTAAATTTTGGTTTATTCTTAAAATATATTTTCGAATCTAATTTAGATTTAATTGAGAAAAGAATCTAAAAGGATTTAAAGTTAAAAAAAATTATTTTCTGATTTCTTGGATTTGATCAAAAATGTTGTCAAAACGTTCTCGAATTGAACCATATAAACCTTCTTCTTCTGATACAACTGAATTAATAGCTGTTTTTAATCCATAATGACTTTCTGATATAAAAACTCTAATTGGTAAAGTGAGTATATCATTTATTATCATTAAGAATTCTTGAATAATATTGATAATTTGAGGTACTTTCTCTCGAGTTTTATCAATAGCAGAGGCTTCTGAAGAAATTAATCCGCTTTCACGTTCTTCCTTTAATTCCTCCCAAACATTTTCTTTCAATTCAGAAAAATCAATACCGAGGTTTTCTAGTGCCATTTGAGCACCATCAAAAAGATAATTAATTGTATCTTTCCCAGTAAAAAGCTTTATATTTTCAACCATTTCGAGTGGTGCTAATCCTTCTAAAAAGCTTACTAACAATTTATTATAATCACGTATTACGTCAAGGGGAATGAATAATAATGTCATTTCTTTAAGTTGTTTAAACAAATATCCAAGAACTTTAGCAAACCATTCATTTTTTAAGGTTTTTTCTAATAATCCACCATATTCATTTAAAAGATGAGTTCCAAGATATCCAATAATACGAATCATATCATCTTCATAATTTCTAAAATAGTCAAAGAAATGCTCGGGTTCCATATTTAATTTGTCTCTAATAATATCAGCTAATCTTTCTTTTATAGATTCTAATGGCTCATCAAGATATTCTTCTAATTTGTCGATTGATATAATGTCTTGGAGCTTATCAACAATATCGAGTTTTGTTTCTTGAACAATCTCATCTTCTTCTATAGTTTCTTTAAAATATTTCCTTAACACTGATTTTTTTTGGACATTAGAATCCATAAGTTCCTTCCATTCTTTATAATCATGGATTTTACAGATAAATTGTAGACAATCTCCTCCTTTAGCAATACAATCTTGTTCAACTATTTGAATTCTATAATCATTTCTTTTTATTTTTAGAATATAATTAGCAACACTTTCCAACATTCCGCAAAGCCCACAGGCCAGACCTTCTGTTTCCTTATTTTTCAATTTATTAAAATTGAAAGTATCCTCATTATTATTACCATAACCAGCACAAATCGGGCAATTACTAATTTTTAAAATATAATCATGATATTTTGAGTCCTCTTTATATACTTCTTCATAGGAATATTCATCTAATTCTCTTCCAAAAACTACTACCCAAAGAATTTCAAAATAATCTAAAACTTTTTTAGGATTTCCGGGCATAAATCTAAAAATACTTGAATGCCGCTCACAAGATTCATACCCGGCCCTTTTTCCGATTTCTCTAAGGATAACTAGGCTTTCTTCTTCATTATTAGTAATCTCATTAACTTCTTTGAGGATTTCTCTATAAAGAAGAGTATAAAATAAAGCATTGGTAGATCTCCCAAATACTTTCGAAATTTTTTTCATTAGCCATTGAAATGCCCCCAAATTCACCCCTCCTTCCCTATTTTATATTTAAATACTTGAATACACGATTTATTTCCGTAAGCTCGTGAATCGATAACTTTGTCTGGTTCTAAAAAAATAGGGGCAGATTCAAAAGATTCTTTATTTAAAAGAGTTATATATTCAGATATTAATCCTAATAAAATCTCGCAACCTGCTATTTCAACATCTTCGTAATGATATTTACATAATGAACAGCTATGATCTTGTACTCTAACAATATTATCAGCAGTATCCATTTCTACTGAAACGGAACTATTCAATATTTTTTGATAAATTGTTGTAATAACATCTTTTAAATTGGACATGTTAACTTTATCTGTTGGTTTCCAGTAATGGAGATAAGTTCTAGCTATATTTTTTCCCATTTTTCTTAATCTATCTTTTGAGTCTTTTATTCCGTTTTTTTCCATTAAGCTTACCAGTATGTGGATGGAATTTCTCATTTGGTTCATCGTTGCGTCTGTTTCTATTAGCTCTTTCCTTGTAAAATTCATAATTATTTTTTCTAGTCTAATTTCTAATTAAATAATGAAAAAATTCATAGAATAAAAAATTTTTAATTCAATTCATAGATTATTTGTATGATATCCAAATTTTTTTTAAGCAGAAATATAGACTCAATAATTTCTAAATGAAAAAAATTTGATGTATAAAAGGGTTAGTCTAAAAAGGAAAATAAAATTTTACAGTAAATGTTATTTGGCTACATTTTTTCAACAATTTCTCTAAGAACTTGTTCCCCAGCTGCACCAACCATAATACCGTTTCTAACAAGCAGTTGTCCTTGAACTTCTATTGGGTGGTTTAATAGTACACCATTATTGAAAAAAAGAAGTGTAGGAATAGCTGTAATGCCAAAATTTTCCCCAAGAGGTCTGTTTTGATCAAGATCTTCTTTCAATAATTTAATTAATCCTTCCTCTTTTAATTTTTCCAATATAGGGCTTAAAAATCGACAAGGTCCGCACCAGGTTGTGTAGATATCAAGTATCACCTTCCCTTGTTTCATATCTTCAGTGATATTAAGGCCAAATTTTCTTAATTCTTCAATTTTAGTCATGTCATATCAAATTTTAAATTATTTGCTTTATAGTTTGTTTTTTAAATATTATTGGGAGAATTAATATTTAATCACTTTTATTAATTTCATTTACAATATAAAAGAACTTTCGCTTTAAAATCGACAAAACAAATTTAGATGCACGTTTTTATATTCAATTTAAAAATTTAGTTTTAAAAGAATTAATTTTAAAATTAACAATAAGTTATACTATTTAATATCAAGATAAACAGATCAATTCAAATGGCAACTATAGATTTTGATTTCAGAAACCAAATTCTTGGTAATGATATTGGTACTACATTAGCATATTGTTATCAATGTGCAACTTGTAGTGGTGCATGCCCAGTAGCACAAGTTACTGAAGGTAGGTATAACCCTAGACGCTTAATATTAGACGCCTTATTAGGTTTAAAAGAAAAAATTTTTGGACCAGAAAATTCGTTCAATATTTGGGGCTGTACAGTATGCGATACTTGCGATGAAGTGTGTCCTCAGAAAGTTGAATTAACAGAAATTTTCACAATTCTTAAAAATATGAGTGTCGAGCGTGGTGAAGCCCCCACTCATTATACAGGTCAAGCATCAACAGTTTTAGAACATGGTAAAGCTATTCCTATGCAACCAGCTATAGAAAGGCGACGTACACAATTAGGATTGCCAGCTATCGTAGCTCCTGATGTAAATGAAGTGAAGAAATTGTTAGAAGCTACTAAATTAGCTGAGAAACTTCCTAAGGCAGAATAGTATTATATTATTTCTGTTTAGAGTATTTTTTTTATAAAATTTCGTTAGAATTTTATAGATTTAATCCATAAATCAATTAAAGCGAAAATTTAAAGATTTTAAAATTAATAAAATATTTGAGGTAAAAACGTTGCGAAAACTCATTATTGGGGGAAATTGGAAAATGAATCGAGGAACTCCACAAGAAGCAAAAGAAATGTTAGATAGAATAATCCCATTGGTAAAAGAAATAGATACAGTTGATATGGTAATAGCAGCTCCTTTTACTGTATTAGTTACCATATTTGATATTTTAAGTCATACAAATATTAAATTAGGAGCACAAAATATGTATTTTGAAGAGAAAGGGGCATATACAGGCGAAATATCACCTACATTTTTAAAAAATATTGGAGTAGAATATGTTATTTTAGGTCATAGTGAAAGAAGAGACATTTTTAAAGAAACTGATGTTTTAGTTAATAAGAAGCTTAAAAAGGCATTAACTATGGATTTAAAACCCATTGTTTGTATAGGGGAACATTTGGAAGAAAGGGAAGCGGGGAAAGCTAAAGACGTTATTCAATATCAGATTAATGAAACATTCAAAGACTTCAACAAAGAGGAGATGTTAAAAACTGTAATAGCATATGAACCAATCTGGGCAATTGGAACAGGAAGAACTGCTACTCCAGAGCAAGCAGAAGAAATTCATATGTTTATAAGGGAACTTTTAATTCAAAAATTTGATAAAGAGACCGGAGATTTCATTAGAATACAATATGGTGGATCTATAAAGCCAAATAATGCTGAAGATTTGTTTATTAAAAAAAATATTGATGGTGGGTTAGTTGGAGGTGCCTCGCTTCAATCAGATTCGTTTTATCAAATTATTAAAGCTGCTGATAAAGTGAGTAAAGAATATTAATTATATACTTTTTAATATTATTCAAGAATACAAATTTTAGGTCTTTTTTATCTAAGAATATTACCCAAGAATTTTATTAAAAGCAGAGGTGAGTTTTGCGGGGAATTCACCAAAATAACTCTGAGGATCTGCAAAAAGTAAATAAAAATAAGGTTCAAACAGAACATTCTCAATAGTGGGGCCAATATCCGATTTTATGATGCAGACTTGAATTGATTCATCAGAAAAAAAAGATTGTCTATAAATCCAATCCAATGGAGCAATTTCGGGTATATACCCAATATGTCTTAAAATATCATAAACATTTTCCAATGAATACTTTTTACCATATGCAACAATAGGAGAAAGGTCAAAAGAAGTTATACATATCCCCCATAATCCATAATCTTTCATTTCATCCAAAAAATCATTTGATGAATGTTTGATTTCGTTTCGATGTTTTAATAATAGTTGTCGCGCTTTAGAATCTGTTAATATATCTAAAATGTTTCTTTCTTCTTTTTCATAAATATTAGTGGCAGAATCAAGTGGTATTTTAGAATTTATGAAATTGTTATATATTAGTTTTATCTTTTCTCTGACTGATTTATGTAGTAAAAATGTTTCTGTTTGTGCAGTAATTAAGACATCTCCAGTATATTTTTGATCTTTTTCATTGTTTTTAACTGAAATTTTATCTTTTTTAGGTTTAAATTCAAGTAATTCAATTTTTTTATCAATATTTCGTGCAAATTCAAATAAAGCAGAAATTAACCCAGCTGTGAGATCGAATTTTGACCCAATATCGAGTTGATCTTGAATTAAAGATTTATCCTTAGAAAAGTCAAAAAATCTAAGAAATATTTTTACGCCTTCTGGTACAGGTTTAATTAATGAATTAAAATAAGGAAATCCAGTTGTAGAGATAATACTCAGTTCATATATAGTCATTTAATTTAAAAATAATATTCTTAAGATTTGAATTTAATTTTCTGCATTTTTAACAAATTTTAATATATTTAAATTTATAATATTATATTTAATCTTAAGTTAATAAATTAGTGTAGAAATTAAGATTATTACATAATTTGGTTCAATTCCTTCTATAAAAAATTTAATAAATAACGATTGCTGGCTTACCAGGGAGTGCGTGAATTGCTTTTTGTTCATTTGAGTCTTGTTCGTAGTTGATTTCTACTTCGACTCCGAATTTTTTCTGAATTAATGGCTTTATTTCATTAAAAAATAGAAATTCATTTTTTGGGGAAAGTGTAAATTTTGGATATTTTCCTATGTTTTTCAGCACCTTATTAATATTTTTACTTAGTGATTTTCCATGTAATTTTAATTCACTATCTTGCATTAGAATTCTCATAATTTCTCCTTGATTCTTAATATCTTCTATTAAAGACATTAGTTTTTTATAAAACTTTAGTTTCCATTGATCTGCAATAATTATAGAAATTTTTTTTAACGATTCCTTTTTCAATGCTGTTTTTATATTGTTAATATCATCTATTATATTATTCATTAATTTCCATTTGTAATCAGATTCCTGTGTAAGTAATCTACCATCATATAATGGCCATTGTGCTAAACTCACATAAACTTTTTTAGTAAATAGTTCCCAAATTTCTTCTGTGACATGAGGAGCTATAGGGTGAAGTAATAAGACTAATTTTTCTCGACATTCATTAAAAATGTCAAGTTTGACCCCCTCACTTTTGTATTTACTTAATTCAGATGAAAATTGAATAATATTGTTGACAGCATTCCTTATTGCTAATTTATCCATATTTTCAGTAAAATCCTTAATCGTTTTATTTAAATAATATTTAATTAGCGAATCGCGTATAGTCATTGTCTTTCTTAGATTTTTTGGTGGCTCAATTAACATTTGAAAAACATTATTTATAAATCTAAAAGCATAATCCACACCTTCGTCTGACCACTCTAGTCCTGATGCAGGACTTGCTCCAAACAATATAAAGAATCTTGCTGCATCTGCTCCATATTTCTTAATAATCTCCCCCGGATCTACAGTGTTTCCATAACTTTTGCTCATCTTAACAGATTTCTGCATGAGGTCCATATTCCCACATATTTTACATTTCATTTTCTTTAAATCAGCTTTCATAAGGAAGGCATTACACCTTGGGCAATACGGATGAACGTTGTTAATCATTCCTTGAGTAAGTAAAGATTGAAAAGGCTCGTCAAATTTATGAAGATCTAAATCTCGAGCAACTTTTGTGAAAAATCTTGCATATATCAAATGCATAATTGCGTGTTCTATACCTCCTATATACTGATCAACATTACACCAATAATTCACGATACTCTTGTTATAAGGAACATTAGATTCAACTGAAGGGGGATCACAAAAAGCAAAGAAATACCATGAACTATCAACAAAAGTATCCATAGTATCTGTCTCGCGTTTAGCATTTCTACCACATTTAGGGCATTTTACATTAATAAAACTCTCGCTTGTTTTTAAAGGATTACCAATCTTAGTAAAAGAAACATCTATTGGTAAATAAACGGGTAAATCTTCATATGGGACTGGTATCATGCCACACTCTTCACAATATATAATTGGAATAGGGCACCCCCAATATCTTTGACGTGAAATACCCCAATCTCTTAATTTATAATTTGTAGTAGCATATCCCATATTGAATTGTTCTAACTTTTTTGTTATGGCATTACAAGCAGATCGATTATCCAGGCCATTAAATTCTCTCGAGTTTATGAGGATACCATCACTCTCATAAGCACGTGCCATTTTTGCTACATTTAATTCATAATCATACGGTTGAATTACAATTTTGATTGGAATATCATATTCTTTAGCGAATTCAAAATCTCTCTGGTCATGAGCAGGTACAGCCATAACCGCTCCCGCTCCATATTCATATATAACGAAATTACCAATGTAAATTGGTATTTCCTTATTATTAATAGGATTAATGGCGTTTTTACCGATGAATATTCCTTTTTTCTCTATTTCAATATCTGATCTTTCGAACCTATCTTGATGCATTACTTCATCATATAACTTATTGAAGTCCTCCTCATATTTAGTTTCTTTTACCCATTCACGAACCCAAGGATGTTCTGGAGCGAAAACCATAAATGTTGCACCATAAAGTGTATCAGGTCTTGTCGTAAATATATCTATAGTTCTATCTTCTCCAACAATGGGGAATTTAATAATTGTCCCTTCTGATTTTCCGATCCAATTTTTTTGCATAATCTTGACTTTATCAGGCCAATTAACGAAATTTAACCCTTGGATCAATTCTTCTGCATATTCTCTTATCTTAAGAAACCATTGCGTCAAAAATTTCTGATCAACGATAGAGTTGCATCTCCAACATTTTCCCCCCTGAGCTTGTTCGTTGGCTAAAACTGTAGCACATTTAGGACACCAATTTACATAACCTTCTTGTCTATAGGCTAATCCTTTTTCGAGCATTTGTAAGAAAAACCATTGATCCCATTTATAAAAATTAGGATTATGACTATAAATTTCTCTTGTCCAATCATAGGAAAGTCCGATTCTTTTCTGCTGATTTTTCATTGTTTCTATATTATTGTTAGTCCACTCTTCTGGATTGACACCATGATCAATTGCGGCATTTTCTGCTGGCATTCCAAATGAATCATACCCCATAGGATAAAGAACATTATAACCTTTCATTCTTTTATATCTAGCAAAACAATCGCCAATAGTATAATTTCTAAGGTGTCCCATATGAAGTTTACCTGAAGGGTATGGATACATTTCTAGAACATAATATTTTTTCTTATTAGAGTCCATTTTCACTTCAAAAATTTTATCTTTTTCCCATTTTTTCTGCCATTTCTTCTCTATTCTTTGAGCATCATATTCAACCATTATGTATTAACACTTCTTCTAAAATTAGGGGATGTAAAATATGTTTAATAGTTTAATAATTGATACAATAAATTTTTTTTCTATGGTAGTACTTACCAAATTCTGATATTTCTTAAAAAAGTAAGAATTATAATGACTAACAAAACTATAAATCGAAGGGATAAAACTTAATTTTACTTATTTACTAGTGAAATTTGTGAATGTAGAAAAAATAAGAGTCTCAATTGGAAGCGCTTCTGTTCTAGAGTTGGGATCAATAGCTAGATTTAAAGATCCACCAACTACATGTTATATTATGACATATAAAGAGGGTTATTGTACAGCAAATTGCGGTTTTTGCCCACAAGCACGTTCTTCAAGTAGTCCAGATGAAATGCTTTCTAGAGTTAATTGGCCAATTTTTTCTTTTAATGATTTTTTAACAAAATTAAAGTATCTACACTCCTCAAAAAAATTTGAAAGAATTTGCATCCAAACGCTTAATTATGCCGAAAACTTTAATGACTTGCTAAAAATCATTACTCAGATTAAGAAGCATACCAATATTCCAATTTCGGTTGCTATTCCTCCCATGTCCAAAGAGAAATTAAGAGAATTAAAGGTTAAAGGGGTACAGAGAGTAGGGATAGCACTTGATGGTACTACCCCTGAAATTTTTGAAAAAATAAAGGGTAGTGATGTGGGCGGTCCTTATGCATGGGAAGAACATTATCAAAAATTAAAAGAAGCTTTAGAAATTTTTTCTCCAGGTTTTGTAAGCACTCACATAATAATTGGTTTAGGAGAAACAGAAAAAGAAGTTATTGAACGTATAGAAGAGCTTCATAATTTAAATATTCTTGTTTCTTTATTCGCATTCATGCCAATAAAAGGTACTAAACTTGAAAATCTTGCCCAACCAACACTTTTAAGTTTTAGAAAATTACAACTAGGAAGATTTCTTATTACCAATTCTGAAAAGAAATCGAAAAATTTTGTTTTTAATAGGAAAGGAGAAATAACAAATATCAATATTAATAAAAAAGAGTTAAGTATGATTATAAATGACACAAATACCTTCTTAACTGCTGGGTGCCCTGGATGTAATCGCCCATATTATACTTCTAAACCGTCTGGTCCAATTTATAATTTCCCTCGAAAATTATCTGAAAAAGAAAAGAAGGAGATTTATGTATTGTTACATAAATTTGTTAATTAAAATTCTAAGAGAAAAAAATGAATGTGTGGAGATTTTTACCATTAGATGTTAATAATGGTTTTTGGAATATGGCTTTGGATGAAGCGATATTAAAAATGGTAATAGAAAGGAAATCTCCGAATACATTGAGATTCTATAAATGGATGCCGTCAACAGCAAGTATTGGGAGAAACCAGAGTTTATCGAATGAGATTGATGTTGATTTTACTAAAGAAAAGGGATTTAACATTGTAAGACGTATTACTGGAGGAGGTGCTGTTTTTCACGATGAATTTAGAGAAATTACATATTCAATTGTATGTCCTATCAATTTTCTTGAGAATTTAGGCGCTAATAATGTATTAGAACAGTTTGAAATTATAACCAGTGGAATTATTATAGGATTAACAATCTTTGGATTAAAACTAGAAAAGGATGTTATTCATTGCCCTGCCATTCTATTAAATGGAAAGAAATTCTCTGGAAATGCACAAGTTAGAAAGAAGGGGCATATTCTCCAACATGGTACCATTTTACTAGATATAGATCCCGAATTGATGTATTCTGTATTAAAGGCTCCTAAGAATGTAGGGAGATCTAGGATGGTCAGATCGGTTCGTGCTAAGTGTATAGGAATAATGGATAATATTCAGAATTATAATGAAGTGAATTTAATTGAATCATTAAAAAAAGGATTTGAAAAATCATTGGAGATACAGTTAGAAGAAGGAAATTTTACAAAAAATGAGGTTAAATTAGCAGAAAAATTGGTTAAAAATAAGTACTCAAATATGAATTGGCTAAAGAAATATGATTGAATCTCAATTATTATTAGAAAAAATAAGAACTGAATCAATAACATGGGAAGATTTTTCAAAAATTTTAACATTAGATTCGGAGGATTTAATTGAGTTCTTTAATCTTACTCAAGAGATCACCCGTCGAAATTTTAATAATACTTTAAAAATCTATATTCCTACAGTAAGATTTCCTGCAATCAGTATAACAGGGAGTGAATGTGCTTTAGAATGTGAACATTGTAATAAAAAGTATTTGAAAGGGATGAAATACATAACTGAGAATAAAGAACTTGAACAATTTTTAAATCAACTAGCAAAGAACGGAGGAGTAGGGGCTCTAATATCAGGTGGTAATACCATAGATGGTTTTGTACCGTTATATGAGTTTCTAGGTGCCATTAAAAAAGTGAAAAGAGACACAAATTTAATTATAAATACACATACTGGATTATTGAACGAAGAAACAGCTAAGAAACTTGCTGAGGCGAATGTTGATATAGTTTCTTTTGACATAAATATGGATGAAGATATTGTACAGAATATTTATCATTTGGATATTGATTTAATTCAGTATAAAAGAGCAATAGATTTACTAAAAAAATATAAATTGAACATTGTTCCTCATATTTGTATTGGTTTAAATTATGGAAGAATTAAAAAAGAAATAGAATCGATTAAATTTATTAAAGAAAATATAATTGACCCTCATTTAATAGTTGTAATTGTACTAATCCCTCCTGAAGATGCAAAGAAAAAATTTGAGTTGCCTAAACCAAGTGATGTAGCAAAAATCATTACAATCTTAAGATTAGTATTTCCATCAACAGAAATTTCATTAGGTTGCATGAGACCACGCGGAAAAATTAAAACTGAGATTGAAAAAGCAGCTATTAAAGCAGGTATAACAAGAATTGAAATTCCTTCTAAAGAAACATTAAAATGGCTAAAAAAGTATAATTCTAAAATCCAGTTCAAATTTTATTCTGCTTGTTGCGCAATTCCTAATAAGTTTGAAAAGCTAGCTGAGAGCAAAAAATCAGATATTAAACGATATATTAATGTTTAAAATTGATGTATGATGAGTCTTAAAGATGAAATTAAGGTTATTGGGTTAAAAGGAATTCCATTAATTAAAAAGGGAGATAACCTCACCAAATTTATAATAGATGCTTTGAATAGAAATAGATTTACTTTAGAAGATGGAGATATACTTGTAATAGCTCAGACAATAATTTCTAAAAGCAATGGACGAACAAGGAATTTAAATGAGATCATGCCAAGTGAGAAAGCTCTTGAATTGTATAATTCTATTTTGTTAAAAACAAAACAATATGGTTTACCAGAAAAAAAACCCGAATTAATCCAAGCAATATTAGAGGAATCTAAACAAATTATAAAGGATGAACATGTGTTAATAACTGAAACTAAGCATGGGTTCGTTTGTGCCGATGCTGGAATAGATAAGTCTAATATCGAGGGTGAAGGAATGGTAACTATGTTACCAGAAAATCCAGATAAAGATGCTGAGAATATTAGAATAGCATTGAAAAATAAAACTAAAAAAGAGATTGCTATAATAATATCTGATTCATTTGGAAGACCTTTTAGGCTAGGAGCTATCGGAACTGCTATTGGTGTTTCAGGGATAACCCCAATTCTAGATATGCGTGGTAAAAAAGATTTGTTTGGATATGAACTCCAAACAACCATCATTGGTCAAGTAGATAGCCTTGCTGCAGCAGCACAACTAGTAATGGGTGAATCAAATGAGGGTATTCCTATTGTATTAATAAGAGGGTATAATTTTAAATTTAATGATAAAACGACAATTAAAACTATTTTACGAGAAAAAGAAGATGATTTGTTTCGATATAATGAAGAAGATATGATAACAAGAATTCTTAAAAATCGTAGGAGCTACAAATTACCATTTGCAACAAGAAAAGTTGACAAAAGAGTTATTGAAGAATGTATAGATCTTGCAAAATGGGCTCCAAGCGCTCATAATGGTCAATTTTGGAGATACATAATAATTGATAGAGGCAAAATAAGGGAGAATTTAGTAAATGAAATGAATAATAAATTAAGAATTGATTTACAGAAAGATGGAAAATCTAAAGATTTCATAAAAACCAAAGTAGAAAGAACTAGAAATAATTTTATTGAAGCGCCATTTTTAATTTTACTCTGTCTAGATACTTTAGACCTAGAAAAGTATCCAGATCCTAATAGAACCCAAAATGAGTTAATTTTAGGTATTCAAAGTGTTAGTAGCTCAGCAGTATATCTTCTTCTTGCCCTTGAAATGAAGAAATTGGCAGTATGCTGGTATAGTGCTCCACTATTTGCTAAAGAGATTATAAAAAATTGTTTACAACTTCCTAAGACTTTTATCCCAATGGCATTTTTTACAGTTGGATACCCATTGAAACCTATGAAAATCCCTAAACGTAAAGAATTAAATGAGATAATATACAAACTTAAGATTTAAGTGCTATAAATTATGAGTGGGAATTATTATGTGGTTTTAGCAGGAGGAGTAGGAGCAGCAAAATTAATAGAAGGATTAGCTCATGCAATTGACCCAGAGTTACTTAAGATTATTGTAAATACTGGGGATGATATTGAGTTATTTGGACTTAAAATTTGTCCTGATTTGGATATTATTACTTATACATTAGCGAATTTAGTGGATAAAGAAAAAGGATGGGGATTTATTGATGAAACTTTTAACTGTTTAAATATCTTAAAAAAATATTATGACACAGGGTGGTTTAATGTTGGTGATAAAGATTTAGCTACTCACATTTATCGCACTGATTTATTTAAGCAAGGTTTTAATAAAACAGAGATTACTAATTTAATATGTCAAAATTTGGGTGTGAAATCCCATTTAATTCCTATGACCAATGAACCTGTTGAGACATTTATTACAACACCAACACAGACTATGCATTTTGAGGAATATTTCATCAAATATCAATGTAAGCCAGAAGTTTTAAATATTGAATTTAATGGAATAGAAAAAGCGTTGCCCGCAAAAAATATATTGAAATACATAAAAGAAGCGAAAAAGATAATTATATGTCCATCAAATCCAATTGTTTCAATAGGGACTATCATTCAAGTGAGAGGGATAAAGGAAAACCTATCTTTAGTAAAAGATAAAGTTTACGCAATAAGTCCAATAATAGAAGGAGCCACAATTAAAGGTCCGGCAGACATTTTGATGAATTGTTTAGGTTTAGAGATTTCTTGTTTAGGAGTTGCTAATTATTATAAGGAATTTTTAGGAAATTTTATTATTGACTACAAGGATTGTGATTTTAAACGAAAAATAGAAAAATTAGGAATTAAGACTTATTGTTATGACACCCTAATGATAAATTTAAAAAAAAAGATTGAATTAGCTCAATTTGTAATTAATTTATAATTAAATAAAAGAATAGTATTTATACAGATTCTGTTGCTACTTTTTCAGCTTCAGTTTCTAGTGCTTCTTCAAGTTCTTCTTTTTTAACATAATCACCAACAGAAGTCAGAAGTTCTTTTATTCTTCCTTCTTGCTGTAATCGAATTATTAAGTTTCTATGTTTAATGAATGAGATTAACTTGGAAAGTACTGGAAAAATTAACATAATTGGTAGAAGTAAAATGATTATAACTTCTGGAGAAAACATTACAACACTTTCTGTAATAGCAGGTGGTAATTGAATTATTGTATTTAAAAACCAATGTGGATGAATAATGATATAACTTATAATTAAAAGTAAGCCTACACGATATGTAAAATTGAAAAGCGTAGATGTGGCTAAATTTCTAGCCCTTGGTGCTGATGAACTTGCAGTAATTGTATCTCTAGCTTCTGAATCTTCCCGAAAAAGACGATCTATATACCTCCCTAATCTTCGAGTTTTAGAAGCCGCCGTTACTAATTTTTTTTCTTCTTCCTCTAATTTTCTCTTTTCTATCATTTCCTTTACATACGAAAATCGTTTACCTGTTTTTGCAAAAAATTTACCAAGTCCTAATCCTTCTTTTTGCTCTGCTTCCATTTCTTTCATTCTTTCTTTTGCTTCTTGTTTTATTTTATCAATATTAGCGGTTACAAAATGAGATTCTCTAGCTAGTATATTTAGTTGGGCTTCTAGTCTATCACTTCTCTCTAATGAAGGTTTAGTTACTGTGTCAGCATAGTTTATTTGAAATGCGAGCTCAAGATAAATATAGGAGATGATCCCAAATGCTATCAATGGACTAGTTATAAATAGAATAAAATTATCAAGAGGAATTTCAGATAGTGATGGATCAAGAGGATTTGCCATTTGATCTAAATTTAAAAAAGAAGGTGGGACATTAAATAATTGGAGCATATCTCTTAAGCCTTGCACCATTAATGGGATAATAATCATAAGGACTATTGATCCAATCGCTACAAGAGAATATTTTGGATCACTCTTGAAAAAGGCTCTGATTGCATATATTACAGCAACTACAAATAAAATCTGAAAAATAAATAGATAAAAATCGTTAAAAAGCACCTCCAATTCGCTTAATATTAAATTGGGGATGTTTTGTAAGTCGGGTTGGGGTATTGAAAACCATTTACTTAAGTATCCCTTAAAAAAGCCTTCAATAAAATTAAACATAAACCTGTTATATATACCCCCAAAAGCGATAGCACAACCATAGGCAATTAGTAAGCAGATAGCGTAAATTATATATGAGAAAACGTTTTTTATTGCTCCTAAAAAAGCTAATATTACAAATTCATTATCAGCTGTAACTATTACTACGTCAAAATCAAAAAGAGAAGTTAAAAAAATAATAAATAACCAAGAGAATACCGCTAGGTTTATTATTTTTAATGTTAATAAATATCCTCGTGTCACTTTTTAATACACCTTCTTTTTTTTTTGGCTTAGTAAGCTTTTCCCTTCTTTTTGGCTTCCATATAATTACTTAAAACTTGGTTCATCATGTCATCAGGCCCACATGTAATAATATTTATACCTAAATTTCGAAGTCCTTGTTTAATTGTTAAGATATGCTCCATCATTTCCTCACTTATTGCTTCTGCTAATGCTTTATCAGTTGAAGACAAATCTATTTCATGAATTTCAAACCAAGGGCTAAATGGATTAATAACTATTACAGTATGATTAAATGGTACTAATTTTTTAATAGCTTGAGATATATCCTTAGAATTTGCTTCTAAATCAGATATTATGAATATTAAACTACGTTTTTGAAAACGTCTTGTAAAGTATTCCATAGCTTCGTTAATTTTACATTTTCCTTGCGGTTTTACTCTCGCAATAAAATCTAAAACTTGATAAAAGTGATCTTCTCCACTATTTGGTTTTAAAAATTTAAGATTTTTTTTATCTGAAAAAGTAAAGACACCAACATTATCTCTCCGGGTTAATGCTACTTTTGTTAATAGCATACAAGCTCTTGTTGCATATTCAAATTTTGTATTTTCAATTGCTCCACCCGCCATTGTTTCTGACGAGTCTACTATGATCATAACTGTTACATCTCTTTCACTCTCATACTCTTTAACAATTAATGTTTGAGATCGAGCACTTGCTTTCCAATCTATTAATCTAAATTGATCTCCAAAGACATATTTCCTCATTCCATAGAATTCTGATCCTAAGCCCTTTTGTTTTGATCTTTGTAAACCATAATTTAATTGTAAAGAACGTTTTGATCCCAGAATTTCGATTCTTTTAATGTCCTCATATGGTGGATACACTAGAATATCAGTAACACTATCTGGAACAATTCTTTCAAGTGAATTAAATCCTAATCTATCTTTTACTATTATTGATAAAGGTCCAAGAGCATATTCTCCTCTAACTTTTGGCTCAAGCACGTAAGAAAATTTAATTACAGCTTTAGGTCCAATTCTAGTTGATATGAAATTTTCACCTAAAATTAATCTGAAAAGCTGTGGGTTATAATTATCCCTTATTTCAATAAAATCAAAGCTTGTCCGGCTAATATTTTCAATTACTACTTTCACATGAACAAAATCGTCCTTAAATACTTTTTCTTTCTCAAGTTCTCTATGTACTCGTAATTCTTCTACATTCATTTTATAGTGGAAAATTGGTAAACTAATTATAGTACTAAATAATAATAAAATAGCGAAGTAAATTAAGAAATAATTTACAAATGCAAAACCTGCTGTAAGAAAAAATAC
>JBHLNL010000052.1:0-19699 GCA_048941605.1 Promethearchaeota archaeon
GAATATAAGATCATTCAAAAAAAAATTTTGAAAATGAAAGAAAAAACACCAGAGCAGCTTAAAAAGGAATTTCAAAAAAGATCTAAGAATTTACCCGCACCAGATAAAAAAATTATGGTAGATCCTAATAAAATCACACTATATATTGACTTAATGGCGGAACTCTTTAGACAAGGAATTAATGGAGTAATTCATGATATCAAATTATTAAGTTCAGATTGGGGGTTTAACCTGAATGAGATTCCATCAAATGTAAAAGTATTTCTTTGGCATGGAGAATTAGATACTAGTGTCCCTGTTAGAATGGGCAGATTAATATGTGAAGCTATTCTTAATTGTATTAGTAAATTTTATCCGAATGAAGCTCACGTATCCACAGCAATCAATCATATAGAAGAGATATTGGATACACTTACAAAATAAATAAGTAAAATTATCATAATTTTCTCGTTTATTTATTTCCCCATCTTTTAATTTTACTTTCTATCCCTATTTGATCAAGAATCCTCCCAACAGTATGATCGATGAGTTCATCAACAGATACTGGATCTATGTAATAAGAAGGGACTGGTGGTGCGATAATTACTCCTAATCTTGATAATTTGAGCATATTCTCTAAATGTATCGGACTTAATGGACTTTCCCTTACAATAAGAACAAGTTTTCGCTTTTCTTTTATTGTTACATCTGCAGCTCGTGTAATTAAATTGTCCGAAAAACCATTAGCAATTGCAGCTAAAGTTTTCATAGTGCAAGGAACAATGATCATTGCATCAGTTTTATGAGAACCACTCGCGGGTGGAGCAGTTAAATCATCAACATCATAATAATTTGTAGCAAGTTGTTGGAGATCAGTAATTCTTACGTTAGATTCACTTAATATTACTTGCTCTGCTGCTTTAGATATTATTAATTCAATTTCAATATTTCTTTCATTTAAAATCTTTAACAATTTAACTGCAATTGATATACCTGATGCACCAGTTATCGCAATAACTACCATAATTCTTGGAGATATTTGATTGTAAATTTAAATTTCTTCTAAGTATTAATTAATTAGGATTAATAATTATTTTTGTAATAAATGTAAAATTATATATTAAATAATTCTTTTCAAGATAAAATTGAATGTTGAATATGAGCGGATATAATTCTGAAATTTCTGGTTTTTACAAATTTTCAATAAAAAAGCGCAGAGAAATATTATCAAAACTTATTAACCTTGATAAAACTGATATTAGGTTATTAGAAAATTTAGGATATTTTTCAGAAAATCAAATTGATGCTTTGATAGAAAATGTTATTGGGTCATATCAATTACCACTAGGAATAGCTTGTAATTTTAAAATAAATAATAAGGATTATTTAATCCCTATGGTCATTGAAGAACCTTCTGTTGTTGCAGCAGCTTCGAATGCTGCCAGATTTGCAAGAAGACATGGAGGTTTTTATTCAGAAGAAGTAAAATCAGTGATGATTTCACAAATTCAAATAACTCATTTACCTGATATTAAAATTGCTAAAAATAAAATTACTGATAATAAGCTCCAGCTTTTAAAAATTGCTAATGAACAAGATCCATTTTTGAATCAATTGGGTGGAGGTGCTTTCGATTTCGAATTGCGAGAATTAGAAACTCGTAAGGGTAAGATGTTAATAATGCATTTATTAGTTGATGTTTTAGATGCAATGGGAGCGAATGTAGTGAATACTATGGCTGAAACTATTAGTCCATATATAGAAGAAATATCTGGAGGTAAAGTTTATCTTAGGATTGTATCCAATCTGGCGATTCATCGAATAGCAAAAAGTAAGGCGACTTTTGATAAAGATTTACTAGGTGGAGAAGAAGTTGTTGAAGGGATCTTAAATGCATATGAATTTGCATTAGCAGATCCATTTAGAGCAACAACTCATAATAAAGGAATAATGAACGGAATTGTAGCCATAACTTTAGCCACAGGAAACGATACAAGAGCTATTGAAGCTGGAGCTCACGCATATGCGGCATTGAAGGGTCAATATTCTCCATTAACTAACTATCAACTTGACTCAGATGGTAATTTGACCGGAGAAATTGAAATCCCTCTTTCTCTTGGTATCATAGGAGGAATGACAAAAATACACCCAATGGCTCGCTTAGCATTAAAGATCTTAAATGTAAAAAGTGCTAATGAACTTTCTCAAGTAGCTGCTGCGCTTGGTTTAGCTCAAAATGTAGCTGCTCTAAGAGCTTTAGCTTCAGAAGGAATTCAACAAGGTCATATGGCGCTCCACTCGAAAAATATTGCAAGACTTGCTGGAATCCCTGAAAATTTAATAGAAAAAGTTGCAAATCAATTAGTAAAAGATAAAAAAATCAGAATTGATCATGCAAAAGAAATTTTACAAAGAATAGTTAATGATGAAAACATTTAGTTTTATAAAATGTGTTTCTGTAACTCTTCTAAAAATTATTGAAAATTGAAATAATTGTATAATAGGAATTAATTTTATGAGATGAATGATATTATGGGATTTAGAGAATATATAAATCAAATTGATGAAGAAGGTCTCCTTCGAAATGTAAATGTTGAAGTTTCAAAAAAATTAGAAATCGCGGGGATACTAAAAGAAATTGAGCCAACTCCAGTAATATTTAATAATGTTAGAGAATCTGAATTTCGTGTTGTTGGAAATGTATTTTGTACAAAGAATGCAATTGCTTCATATTTTGGTGTTACCCCTGCAGATCTCATTCCAATGCTCTCAAGAGCAATTAAAGAACGTTCAAAACCTAAAGTTGTGGATAACGCTCCTTGTCAAGAAGTCATTGAATCTAATATTGATTTAGATAAATTGCCGATTTTATTCCACTGTGAAAAAGATGGTGGAAATTATATCAGTTCTGCTGTTGTTATAACTCGAGATCCCGATTATGGGCAAAATATGGATTTTCACAGAGCTATGCAATATTCCAAGAACAAATTTTCTACTCGAATTGTAAGTGGTCGGCATTTCCATAAATTTTTAGAAAAAAATAGTGAATTAGATGTAGCATTCTGCATAGGAAATACACCGAATATTTTAATTGCTGGAGCAACTTCTGTTGATATTGGAGTTGATGAACAAGAAATTGCAAATGCATTAGAACCGATTAAAGTTACTAAAGCTAAATCTGTGGATCTTTTAATTCCAGCAGAATCTGAAATTGTTTTGGAAGGTCATGTTTATTTAGAAGAAAAACATTCAGAAGGTCCTTTTGTTGATCTAACTGAGACCTATGATATTATTAGAGAAGAGCCCGTTTTTGAAGTAAAAAGAATTACTCATAGAAAGGATGCGATTTGGCAAGCCCTCTTACCAGGTGCACTTGAACATAAAATTCTGATGGGTATGCCTCGTGAGCCAACAATTTTCACTAAGGTGAATGATTTAGGTGTAAAATGTTTAGATGTGAACATTAGTCCTGGTGGGTCTTCTTGGTTGCATGCAATAGTTCAAATTGACAAAAAAAGAGAGGAAGATGGAAAAAAGGCGATAGAAGGAACGTTTGCAGGACATACAAGTTGTAAACATGTCTTTATTGTTGATAAAGATATTAATATTTATGATCCTTTATCTGTAGAATGGGCAATGGCTACTCGTTTTCAAGGAGATACAAGAATGATAGTTAAAGATAAAGAACCAGGAAGTAGTTTGGATCCTAGTGCTGAACCTGGAACAAAAATGACGACAAAGATTGGTTTTGATTTAACTAAACCACTTATCATCAAAGGAAAGAATTTTGAAATTGCAGAATTTCCAAAAGTGGATATTAACAAATATTTTTGAGATAAGGAGAAAAAAATGAAATTATCATCAGAAGAACAAGACATGTTAAATGGGATGTATGGAAAGGCTGCTTCAAAGTCAATGGAAATTTTAACCACATTAGGTGAAATATTTGAAGCTGAATGCATGGTCGACGTTTATGGTGTTCAAATAGCTGGAGTTTCATATGATAATCTTGGTGAAGCTGGTTTAGAGTTCCTGAACGAAATGGCAGAGGATGGCAAGGTTAGAGTTTTAACAACCTTGAATCCCGCTGGAATGGATAGAGAAAATTGGCAAACATTGGGGATCGATGAGGATTTTGCGATAAATCAAAATCGAGTAATTGATGCCTTTGCTAAAATGGGTGTAATTACAACATGTTCTTGTACACCATATTTTATAGGGAATACTCCACATTTTGGACAACACCTTGCTTGGGCAGAAAGTAGTGCAGTTTGCTATGCTAATTCTGTAATTGGTGCTCGAACTAATCGTGAAGGTGGTCCAAGTGCTTTAGCATCAGCTATTACGGGGAAAACACCAAATTATGGATATCATTTAGAACAAAATCGTCAGGGGGAAGTTTTATTTAATGTGATTGCTCCTGTTAAAGGAACAGATGAATTTGGCATATTAGGCAAAATAATTGGAGATAAATTAGGTGAGTTAGGAAAGAAAATACCTTATATCTCGGGAATTTCCAATGCAACAGTTGAAGAACTCAAATCCTTTTGCGCATCAGTTGCAACTTATGGGGGAACAGCTTTATTTCATATGGAAGGAATTACTCCAGAGTATAATAAATATCTTAAACCAAGTGACATTTTAATTGAGATTAATCAAGATTCATTAAATAAAGCACGACTGGAACTTACTGATGATGATATTGATATTGATTTTGTTAGTATAGGGTGTCCTCATGCTTCAATCCAAGAAATCGCAAAGATCTCGAGTTTATTGAATGGAAAAAAAGTAAAAAAAGAATTCTGGATTACAACTGCTCGACCTACTAAAAAAATTGCTGATGAAATAGGTTATTCAAAAATAATTGAAAATGCTGGAGCAAAATTTGCTGCAGATACTTGCTGTGTTGTAGCTCCAATTAAGGGACGTTTCAAAGGAATAATGGTAGATTCAGCAAAAGCTTGTTATTACGGTCGAGCAAAAAATAAATTTAAAGTTAAAATTGGTTCAGTTGAGGAATGTGTGGAGGAGGCGACTAGATGAAACTAAAAGGAAGAAAAATATATAGAGGTACTATTGAGGCAGAAGCTATTGTTACCAAAGATGGAATTTCATTTTATGGTGGGGTAGATCCTGATACAGGGAAAGTTGTTGAGGTTGGACATGAACTTGAAGGCCAATCGATTGCAGGAAAAGTTTTGGTATTTCCTACTGGTAAAGGATCTACAGTAGGTTCTTATACGATGTATAGAATGAAAAAGAATCAAATGGCTCCTGCTGCGATAGTAAATAAACAAATTGATACTATCATAGCAGTAGGGTGTATTATTAGTGAAATTCCCTGTGTGGATAAAATAGATATTAGTAAAATAAAGACTGGACAAAAACTAGTTGTTAATGGCTCAGAAGGAATTATTGAAATAATGGATTAAAATAATCTTGGTATTTATGAAATCTTCTGCAATTGCTCATTCAAATATTGCCTTGATAAAATATTGGGGTAATTGGAGTAAAGTATCCCCAGAGTTAAATATTCCTTTAAATGACAGCGTAAGCATGACAAAATATGGATTGTCGCAAAACTGTCGGTTGCAAACTCATACAACAATAGAATTCTCAGAGGAACTTAGAGAAGATACTGCTATTTTAAATAATAATCTCTTAAAAGGAAGAGATATGATAAGAATTCTAAAGATTATAGATCCATTAAGGAAATTAAAAAAAATAGATTATAAATTTAAAATGGTAAGTCTTAATGATTTTCCAACTCAAGCAGGTTTGGCTTCTTCTGCAGCTGGTTTTGCAGCACTCACTATTGCAGCAGCAAAAGCCTTAAACTTGGATCTAACAAAAGAACAATTATCTACCTTTGCTAGATTAGGTTCTGGTTCTGCTGCAAGGTCAATCCATGGTGGATTTGTCTATTGGTTTCGCGGTACTTCACATGAAACCTCACATGCTGAACAGATATGTGGTCCGGATGAATTTCATATAAAGTCAATTATTACAGTAATAGATAAAGGAAGAAAGGACGTTCCATCTGATGTGGGTCATAAATTAGCAAAAACCAGTATTTTTAATAAAGTAAGAGTTAAAAAATCGCATGAACAAGCGATTGAAATCAAGGATGCAATATTAAATGATGATTTTAAAAAAGTTGGAATGATTGCTGAGAAAAATTGTCTATTTATGCATTCGATAATGATGACTTCTGAACCACCTTTATTTTATTGGAATCCAATTACTTTAAAAGTCATAAAGAAAGTGATAGAATTACGAAAATCTGAAGATTTAGAGTGTTTCTTTACAATTGATGCAGGACCAAATGTACACTGTCTATGTAGACCAGAACTCATTGATTATCTTCAAAATATTTTGGAAAATATTGAAGGAGTAGAGAAAACTATTCTTGTAAAACCTGCTAATGATTCTTATACAACGAATGAACATTTGTTTTAGTAGTATATATAAATCCAATCTTCTCTTATCTAGTTTTTTAAATAAAGTTAAAAATTATCAAATTAAGTTATAGAATAAGAAATTGAAATAGATTTGAATATTTTAAAGTTTTATTTTATCATAACAGAATAATTGGTGAAAAATTTGGGTAACGGAAAAGGATACGGAAAGACCATACTCTTTGGCGAAATTTTTTCCCTAATTCAGGGATGAACGCAATCATTTTGTTGTTTATGGTCTTCCAGCAATCGCATCAGCCTTAGCATCTTTTACAACTGCTGATATTAAAATTGTTAATGGGAAGGGATGGATAATTGATGATCAAAGGCCCGCCACACCTGGATACAAAAAAAAGAAATACAATGAGGCTATTCAATCAGTAAAAAACGTAATTAATCATTTAAAGATAGATATAGAAAATCAAAAACTCGAAATAACTTTTGCTGGGGATTTGATAGCCACGAGTGGAGTTGGGGCTTCTGCTGCTCAGTGTACATCATTAGCCCGTGCTCTTAATGATTCCTTTAATCTTAATTTGAATGACGAAAAGATAAATGAAGCAGCCTATGAAGGCGAGAAAGCATACCACGGAACACCTTCAGGTATTGACAACACAGCTTCCACATACGGGGGATTAATTTGGTTTATTAAAAACTTAGATGGAGGGGAAAATACAATGGAACTTCTACAATCCTCAAAAAAAATGCCATTGATCATTGGAAATTCAGGGATAACAGCCTCAACTGCAGAAGTAGTTGAAGATGTAAAGCATCTAAAGGAAAAGGAACCGAATAAATTTGAAAATATTTTTAGTGAATATCAAAAGTTAGCAGACAAAGCAAAAAAAGCCTTAATAGAAGGAGATCTATATACTATTGGAAATCTAATGAATCAAAACCAAAAATTACTTCAAGATATCACCGTTTCTGGAGAGATAAATGATAAATTGGTTGAAATCGCTCTTAAAAAAGGAGCAATTGGAGCTAAAATGACAGGAACTGGTAGAGGTGGATTGGTTATTGTCTTAGCTGAAAATGAGGAAATACAAGAAAAAATTGCCAAAACATTTAGAAAAAAAGGATATGATGCCTGGAAAACAATGATTGGATGAGTGCGAATTAAAATTGAAAAACAGAAAAGAAATAATTCTATTAAAGTTAGGTGGAAGTTTATTAACTGATAAAAATAAACCACTTTCACTTAGAGAAGAAATTTTAGATAATTGTCTAAATCAAATTATTGAAAGTAAAAAATTACTAATTTTAATTCATGGAGGGGGTTCATTTGGACATCCTATTGCTAAAAAATATCAAATATCTCTAGGTTTAAATGAATCCATCGAGGACCAAATAGTAGGTCTTTCCAAAACACATGAAGCAATGAATAAATTTAATTCCATAATAATTAACAAATTATTGGATAAAGGATGCCCTGCAATTTCAATTCAACCTTCTAGTATTTTTATACAAGACTTTAATGAAATTATTATTAAATCCATTGATGTAATTGAAAAATTACTAGATCTTGGAGTAGTTCCTGTTCTATATGGAGATATTCTTCTAAGTAAGGATTATTCTTTTTCAATCCTTTCAGGAGATCATATCATCTTGCAATTATGTGAGAAAATTCGAAATTTTAAAATCTCAAAGGTTATATTTGCTATAGAAAAGGATGGCATATTCATCATTGAGAACGGAAATGCAAAATTGGCTTTTAAATTAACTCCTAACGATTTAGAGACCATAAAATTAGCTAATTTAGATCAAAAAATAGATGTTACTGGTGGTATAAAAGGAAAACTAGAAAAAATTGAGAAAATTGTAAATTTAAACATTCCCGTTCAAGTAATTAATGGAATTAAAAATAAGAATATTTTGAAAGCATTACTTAACCAACAATTAAAATGCACTACAATTGAAGGTTTATTTGATAAAAAAAGTAAAAATAAATTATATTATAGGAAGATAGAACATATAAAAATACCTTTAGAGTATAATGTTCAGCATAGAAAGAACTATTTTGATGATATTAATCTGATTCATCATCCTCTTCCGGAATTTGAATTAGATGAAATTGATATTTCTGTAGATTTTTTTAAAAAGAAGGTATCCGCTCCTATATGTATTGCGGCGATTACAGGAGGGCATGAAATTTCTAAAGCAATAAATAACATCTTATCTAACGCTGCAAAAACAGAAAACATTATTATGAGTGTCGGTAGCCAGCGCATAGGATTAGAAGATCCCTCCACAATTACTTCATTTAAAATAGTTCGTGATGTTGCACCCAATATTCCTGTAATCGGAAATTTAGGAATAGGGCAAATATGCGATCCTACTTTTAATATTGATTACTTCAATAAATGTATTGAGATGATTGATGCAGATGTAATGGCAATACACTTTAATGCTTTACACGAGCTCGTACAAAGTGAGGGAAATATTTCATACAAAAATTTCGAAGAAAAATTTAAAGAGATAAGAAAAAATATTAAAATTCCTATAATAGCAAAAGAGGTTGGAACCGGTTTTAATAAAGATTTAGCTTTAAAGTTAGATTTACTTGGATTTGATGGGTTTGATGTTGGAGGAATGGGAGGTACAAGTTTTGCTGCTATAGAGTCAATACGTGATGACGATAGCTATGAAGTATACACAAGAAAAATATCAGATTCATTTCGAGAATGGGGTATCCCTACACCAGTTAGTATATTAAATGTTAGAGAAGTATCTAAAAAGTTAATTATTGCAACTGGAGGCTTACGATCTGGCATAGATATTGCCAAATCAATTGTTCTAGGAGCTAATATTGGCGGTTTTGCCTTTAAGTTTTTGAAAACAGCATGGCTAGATTATAAAAACAATACTCAATCTAATACTATCAAGGAAATAAATACTTTAAAACAAGAACTAAGATCCTCTTTGTGGTTAATGAATGTTGAAAACGTCGATAAACTAAGAAATAATATTGACAAAAGGGTTTTAGTTGGTGAATTATACCAATGGATTAACCAATAAACAGCTAGTTTTAAAATTTTTGAGGTTTCTCTTCTAGAACATCCCCTATTTCATTTATGAAATCAGAAAAAACACCAATTTGACCTTTAAAACTTTTTAATTGTACAGAATAGAGTTTGAGGAATTTATTTGAGATTTTCTGCAATTCCTTGTTTATTTTCTTTTGATTGAATTTTTTGGACGAATTAGCTACGAATATCAACATACCTTTCTTTATAATTGTGAATCTTGTGTCTTTTAAATCAAAGTTAGATAATCCTCCTTCAGCTAATTGTTCAGCAAACATATTTAAGGCACTCATCATTGCTCCGAAGAGCTGGGGAGAAACTACTTTATCATATTCTCTGTGAAAAATAACTATCCCTGACTTTTCTAAAATCCAAATATCTTGGAGCATTTTAGTTAAATTACCTATTTATTCATGTTTTTTTTAGGCTCGTATAAAATTTTACTTCTTGGGATAAATATGTTTTTAATTTGATTTTAAGTTTTTGAAGCTTTTGGTTAACATAATATAATTTCAGAAATTCTTTTAACTAATATTAAGCAGTAGCATTACTATGATCTAAATGTTCAAAAATATCATTAAAATCAGATAAATCAAAGGGTTTCTTTAGATATCCATCTGCTCTTGTTTCAAGAGCTTTGATTGCGACCTCTGCTTCAGCAACACCAGTAAAATAATATATTAATACTTCATTGAATTCCTCTGTCGATTTAAGAATTTTACAAAATTCATAGCTATTTGAATCAGGTAAATTTACATCTAAAAATATTAATTTTGGAACGTTTTTATTTAATTCTTTCATCGCTAATGTAGTATTTTTAACGGATCTACATGAATATCCTTTTAATTTTATGATATCTTTTAATAATTGCACTATAAATTTGCTATCATCCACAATTAAAATGTCGTATTGAGGTTCCTCCATCCCCTATCACATATAATATTTTTGCTTTTCTAAATTCCATAATTAAATTAACTTACTTTTATATCCTTAACATAAGAAGAATAATTTAAAGTTGTGTTTTTAGATAGAATTGTGTTACTATGGAATAAAATTATGGAAAATGGGGAAATTTAAACAGAAATTTATGCTCTTAGAATTGCCTATTTATTACAAAATTTAGTAGATCTTCAAAGAATTCCATTTCTGATTTGTTCATTTTACTTTTTAATATATCGAAAGACAATTTCGCTTCTTTAAAATATGAATTTGCTAATTCCTTGCACGAATTAATTACGTTTGCCTTTAAAAACAAATCTTTAACGGTTTGAACGTCTTCTTTAATCATATCTGGCTTTTCTATTAATTCCTCGAGATGCATTTTATCCGTATCTTGTAATTTATTAAGGGCTTCAATCAACAAACAAGTCTTTTTTCCCTCTCTTATATCTCCATCTGTTGGTTTTCCTGTCATCTTTTCATCACCAAAAGTCCCTAAGATATCATCAATTATCTGAAAAATAATGCCAAGATTTATACCATAAACTGAAAGGGCCTTTAATATCTCTTCCTCAACATTTGCATAATTTGCTCCAATTAAAATCGATTTTTCTAGTAAAGCTCCAGTTTTAAGTGATATCATTTGAATATAATCTGAAATGGTAAGATCTTTCCGGTTTACCATATCAATTTCAATTAAAACTCCATTAGCAATATCAATAAATGCTTGTTCATAGAGTTTAATGGCATTTAAGTTCAAATCTTTCTCTAAATCATTATAGAGGAATGCTTCCATTCCTAGAAAAAAAGTAGAGTCGCCGCCAATGATGCCAATTGAGTTTCCATATTCAATATCAATCATTTTTTTTAAATTATATTTTTGATGATAATTACGGAACCGAAAATGAAATGCTGGTTTTCCCCTCCTATAATCATCACGATCGATAATATCATCATGAATAAGTGATGCATTATGAAGAAATTCAACCCCCACACTTGGTAAAACAATCTTATCATCTTTGTTTGAACTAAAAGCATTGAAGGCGGCAATACACAATAACGGTCTTATCCGTTTTCCCCCGGATAAGAAATAATCCTTTAATTCTGAGTAGTAATCTTTTAAAAAATAATTTTCCACACTATTTATTTTCCTATCATAAATAAGATTTATAGCATCATTGATCTTAGATATATATTCTTTAGAATACTTAGCAAATTTCAAAATTATGCACTTTTATTTATATAAAAAATGTTCTTTTTATTATTTTACTTTTGGTTTGATTAAATAAAAGAAATTTCAGACTTTCAATACTCTGAAATATTTCTTTTTAAATATAATCTATTCAGATTGATAAATCAAATTCAATTTTAAAGGTAGCAATTACATGAGGATCTAATTTTACTTCAAGATTATTATTATTGAAATTAATAATCTCTGCTTTAATAACATTTTTAGGTAACTCTTCTAAGAAATTTACTTTTTCGATATCCTTTATTGTTACTTTTTCATAGAAAGTTAACTTTCCTTTCTGGATAGAAGAAGATATATTATAAAGTCGAATAATTAAATACTCTCCAACCTCTGCTTTTTTCATGCAACTTATGATGAGACTTTGATTGTCAATCTCAAGAAAACTTAAAGTAGGGGGGAGATATGATTCTAAGATTTCTGTTTTCATTTTGGGAAATAAAGAGACTATTCCGAAAGGGCGTAACACAAATTTATCTGAAGTTCTTATTGGGCTTTCCACCATTGCTGGAAAGACTGGCTTGAAAGGATTATTTAACTCTTTCCCTCTTCTATGAATTTCTGAATCTAACCAGTTTTGCTTGTCACTCGTAATTAGCGACAATTCAAATATATGATTTCCCAGACATTGAGCTCCAGGTGTTTCAAAATCAGGTCCTGCAGGAATATACCTTGAGTGAAAATCATCACGGGACAACCATCCAATGCACCTTAGAAGAGTAATAGCGAAAGTAATTGAATTATCTTCATCTTTTATGGCTTCATATTCAGGTAACCCTTTATTTAAAACAGCAAATGTACCAATTTTATTGCTTACAGAAACAAAATCTTTTTGATGATTTGTAGGCATCGATTTTTGCTCCCATTTATCTGCTTCAGGTAAATCAATCATTCTTGGAACGACATAAAAATGTCCATCGGCATGAATTTTATCAGCTTTAATTTTTGTCGGGAACAAAACACGAATTCTATGATCTCTACTATTATTTTCCAGTTCTATCTTGAAATCAACTCTTTTTATGTTTTTATACAATGAAATAAAAATTGTTATTTTGTTATCTACAAGCCAATCTTCTCGATTGTAACGATCCTCTGTTAATGAATGAGGGAGTTTTAAATTAAATCTTAATTTAAATATCTTTTGTGTTGGGCCATCAATATAAACAGATCTTTCAAACACTGCGGCATCTTCAGTAGTAAACTTCAAATCTGTTTGATTGTTTTTTGGACCAGAGAAGTCATATGAATCACCCCAATCCCCCACATCTTCAAAGTTACACATTTTATCATACATTATATTTGATTCTTTGTCAGTAACATTTATGAATCCATCTGCTGTAATATCAACTCTATAAAATTCATTTTCCAAGAAATCTCTTGTAATTTTAAAATTATCTGGTTTAATTATATTAGTATTTTCAGATTTTGAGGGCATAACATAAAACAGTTTATAGCCACATGCAGGAATTTCTGCAATAAAACTAATTTTATGACTTATACTTGATTGTATTACGAATCTTGGGACTTCTTCCACAGTGGAATGTTGAAATTGAATTTTTTTATCATCAGAATCAAATATATGTAAATTAAAAGGTAACTTTCCGCTTTTTGTGTTTCGCGAAATAGTATTAAATTCGACAATATCTCGCCGTTTCCAAGGAAGTGGATTATACACTAATAAAACACTTCGATTTTTGTACTTTGGTTCAATTTTTATTAGGCGGGATAAATAGAGAATAGAGTCTTTATATATTTCATTCGCTATCTGTTCTGCCCAATCAAATCTTGTTCTCATTTCGTCATGCACCTCATCAATTGAACAACCACAAATGCTATCATGGGGGGCATTTTTTTGTAACCATTTCAATCCAATCAATATGTAATTTTTTGGATAAAGAAATTTGTGGTATTTATCAAGAGCCCATACAAGTGTGGATGCAGGTTCTGTATATTTCTCATAGAGATATTCAATAGCAGTATTTCTTTGCTTTATCCACATTCTTGCGGAAAATACTCCTGACAATAAATTTGCATATCTACCACCTCTTAATTCTCCTTGAAACTCTTTAAGCTTCGGATTCGATTCTAATACTTTATTAATATAATATTCGAAATCAGCTTGGACCATCTTTATTTCAGGATGCAATTCATTCCATTGTTTTACAATTTCAGGAACATTTTGTAAAGCTTCATGATGATCTGAACCATTATTTAGAAGAATATTGGGAGTACACGTATAATTTTCAAAATTTTTAACCATAGACTCAATCTTGTTTATGGCTTTTTTGTAAATTCCATTAACCTTCTTAGTATTTAGAGCTGCCGATGAACCATAACCATATATTAAGTGGATAGCTAATATGGACGAGGATTTTCCGGGTGCATTCCATATGAATTCCATATTTAAGTTATTCTCTTCAAATTCATTTCCAAAACCTCGCCAAAATAGAATAGAAGGAATCTCAAATCCTTTTAAAATTTGAGGTATTTGAGCTATATGACCAAATGGATCGGGAATATATCCAGCTTTCATGATACTTCCAAATTGATATGCTATATGATGTCCAATTAACAGATTTCTAATTAAAGATTCACCACTGACTAGAAATTCATCTGGCAAGACATACATTGGCCCAATAGAAAGTCTTCCTTGTTTCACATATTTTTTTATTTCCTCTTCCCATTCAGGTCTTACTTCCAAATAATCTTCTATAGGGATGGTCTGACCGTCTAATACAAAACAGCTATAGTCAGGATCAGTTTTTAAAATATATAGCAATTTATCCATCATTAATACAAGTCTAGCGCGAAATTCTTGAAAAGGGATATACCATTCCCTATCCCAATGGGTTTCTGGAACTATTATAATATTATTAGCCTTCATAATAAATGACTCAAATCAATAATCTTAATTAAATTGAATTAATAATAATAAAAATACTATTCAATATTCAACCCATATTGGGCCAGCATAAGATATTCTCCCATTTTCTCCTACAATACGAATTAAGTAATAGTCAAAACCACCTGTGTTTAGAGTGCTTGGATCAATAGGATTATCACTATATTGGTTTATATAATAATTATTTCCTAACTTTATACAATTATTTTCAAATGAAATTCCTGTTATAGGGCCAGAATCAATTATTGAGAAATTGACTATTGGTGAAGATATTTGTTCAGTGTGCCATAACTTTCCATTCTTAATTATTTCAATGTCTGCATTCCAATTAGGAACCCAATTTGGTGTGACTGAAGCAGCTATTGATCTTTTAGCAGCTGGAGCTCCATCTTGAGCTAAAAAGACACTTATTTCTCTATGTCCAGTTGAGCTGCTTGCTATGAATGTTGAACCATCACCTACTTCTGTTCCATTTATTTTGAATATTAGAATTGGACGTCCGTGGTCTGAATTCGCATAAATTTTTTGGTTTTCTAATCCGCTAAAAACTCCTTCTCTTGTAAGGTTATTTACATAAACTGCGGTTAATCCTCCTGGATATGGATGTTCATTTCTAGTATGCCATAAACTAAAAGGGCGTTGATGTCCAACATACGCTCTTGTATGACTTAAACTATGACCAGGATGACCATCATGCTCATCACTTGAGACATACAATGTCATTCGATAACCCATAGTTAAGGCATCTACGATCGAAGAACCATTGGTATAATATGGAGGCGCATCAATAGCACCTACATAATTCAATTCATGACGTTGTTCAAACAAAAACTCTCCATGAACAGAAGATGCTTCTGCTAGTTTAACATATTTTGGGTTATTATAAGTCCAATCTTGAATATATGCTTCTTTAGTCGTATGATGTGGGAGTGCTAGTGCTCTTACACCATAATTTGATGTAAATTCATCAAGAATATTCCATAGTACGTAGGGAGATTTAACTGTAAAATATGAATCAAGAATCGGTGATTTTAATAATGTATTTCCGCTAAATATACAAACGTAGTGGCCTGTTCTTACACATGTCCATTCTATACCATGGATTGTTACAAATTCATTAGGTTCATACCAATTATTAGTGGTAGATTCAAGAATGTTAAGTGAAAATGGAGAAAACATCATAATTTCGCCGTGATCTGTTAGAGCATAGAAATCAAGACATGCTATATGTTTGGCATAATAAAAAGAATGATCTGCTGTACCACTACCATCAGAAAGATGAGAGTGAGTATGAATATCTCCCCATACAATAAATGGTTCTGATCCTGTGAAATTCTTTACTATGATTGGATTACTATAATATACATTTTTAGTGTAGCTATCGTTTACTAAAATATAATGAATACCGGAAGTCATGATTCTTGATTGAAATATATGTTTCCCATTATCTTTTCCATCATTAATCTCATAAGCCATATCTGATCCAAATATTTGTCCTGTAAACTTATATGGGTCTGGTAATACCGCCTGAGTATTTGTAATCAATTGATAATTAGTAAAATTATATGATTCTATGGAAAATCCTACTTCCCCTTTATATACAGCACTTAGACGTTCAAATGGGTCCCACGCTTCCACAGTAATTTCAAATGTATCATTAATTTTAACCATTGTAGGTGCATTTACCCATAAGAGTCTAGGATTATTATCAAACAATACACCCCAATCAATACTCACTGAAGTCCATAAAGTAAGGGGTACAAGAATTACTAATAATTCAATTGCCTTATGTTTTTTCTTTGACAACCTCTCATATCTTTGAGACAATTGGGTAATTTTTTTAAGAGATATGTGCTTGATCTTTAGAACCTCTAAAATTATTACAAAAACTAAATAAGTTAAAATAAAACTCACAGAATACCAAATCACGATGGTAAGCGGGGCAGTTTCTTTGTAAAAATATATAAATACTGTAATAAATCCAATGGCACATGATAATACAATTCCATTACGTTTCCAAGCTTTATCTTTTAAGAAAATATAATACAGAACTCCAATAATTAAACCTATTATACACCAAAAATACCAAAAAAGAGTAACAATACCAAAACCATAAACTAGTAATCTAGGCATACGCCTTAAACGAGACCATTCTCTTTTCGACGACGACTCTTCATTAGTTCCACGCTTTTTTGCATTTATCATAAACCCAATATCCCAAAATTTTCGTATAAGTAATAATATATTAAATTCAGTTAATTATAAATATTAAAATTGACAAAAAAGTTCATAAAATAGGTGTATTTTTAAATAGAATTATTGAGACTATTCTTAAACAGTTTTAAATAGATTTGAAATCTAATACTGATTTACCAATTACACTTATATCTGGTTTTAACCCTAATAAATTCAATAAACTTGGAACCATATCTGTAGTTTTACAGCATGACAATTCTATTGATGGTATTTCTAAAGAACCACCTATAATAAATGGGACAATCATAGATTCTCTAAGCCCATTATCATGAGAGTACGGAGAGCTGCTAGTAGTTTTTCCATGTTCATAATTAAAGTCATAATCACCCAAAGTTGAGAGTAAAATGTCGCAAGATCTAGGATTTTTGAAATACCGTGGAATTTGATCAATTACCATTGGAAAATCAATCTGATTTGTAGCATTTAACCATTCTTCTATAGTATGAAATTTATTGTCGAGAATTTTTGCTGAATTTTCATTTTCGCTATACCCATAAATATCATTACCATTAGAAATATACCTTGTTTTTTGTTCTGCACCAAATCCTTGATACTGAATCATCCCTTTGATTCTTTTACCAGACTTTTTATCTTGATATTCAACATTAATTATTCCTTTTTCGGGTTTATTACTATCTTCTCTATAATACATAAATTTAACCCCTGGAATTTCCCACAGAGTTTCAGTGAGGTTCAAATCTTGCTTTCCACTACTCGGTTTAAATTTTTGCATCTGATGAATTGTCGGATGATGTTGCCAAGTATCTCCTGGGAAGTTAAAAAAACCCAGTGATCCAAAATTACAATCAAAATTCCCTGTTCCTTTTTCAGGGAAATAAGGTAATAATCCTTTTTGTTGAAAGAATGGTTTAAGGTTATAGGTTTTTTTTGCTTTAAAATTACCATGATCAGAAATTACTGCAATAGCAGTAGAATCATAATATCCCGTGTTTTTTAAGCTATTAATCAAAGCTCCTAAAAATTTATCACATTCAATAATTAGATTGATATAGTTACTATGTTCAAAACCTACTTTATGCATAAGATCATCAGTGTGTGGAACATAGCCTACAGTAATTAATGGAACTTCTTTGGTTGAAAAAAATTTACCAGGATTTTCAAATGCGTCAGCAATATTCTTAAAAATAGGTTCTACATCAAAAAAATTCTCTGGAAGACTAAAATAAGCTCCACGATATAAGAAACAAAGAGAACTTAACATATTTCCTTCGGGAGCTTGTTCAAAAATAGTTTTTACATTTTTTCCGATATCTTTATTTATTTTTAATACTTGTTTTCTATCTCCATAATTCCGAATGAAGGGAAACTTTTTACTTGTTGATGGAGGGTCCATTCTGTTTATCCAATGATACATTGGTACGGCATTTCCTTCCTTTGGAAAATAACCTGAATAGCTTCCAGTCACAATATTGCTATAACAAGGAAATGTTATTGCAGGATATGATGTAATACAATTTGAACAGTTGATTCCATCTTCGGCAATTTTTGCCATATTTGGAAGTCTTCCTTCATGTATCAATTTAAATAAATGTTCAGCACGAACATCATCTACGATAATTAATACAACTTGATTTACTTTTGCACTCCGACTCATCTTTATCTATTATATGATAATAATTTATATAAATTGTAAATAAAATATTGTTGTATAGAATTTGAATTTATAATTTTTAAAAATTAACTGAGAATAATATTTAAAATCCTAGATAAATCATGAAAACAACTCATAATATATATTTCAAAAATTCATCTGATATGTGTGAGTTAGATTCTAATTCTATAGATCTAATGATAACTTCACCTCCATACCCTATGATTGAGATGTGGGATTTTTTATTTTCTTCTCTAAATGATGAAATAAAGCAAGCACTTAAAGAAGATGATGGTAAAAAAGCTCTTACTTTGATGCATAAAGAATTAGAAAACGTGTGGGACGAGGTGACACGCGTATTAAAACCTGGTGGGATTGCTTGTATAGATATTGGAGATGCTACAAGAAAAATTGGTGAAAACTTCCAATTATTTCCCAATCACGTTAAAATTACTAATTATTTTCAAAATAATGATTTTATAGAATTACCTTGTATCTTATGGAGAAAACCAACAAATAGTCCAAATAAATTCTTAGGTTCTGGTATGTTGCCTCCAAATGCTTATGTTACTCTCGAACATGAATATATTTTAATTTTTAGAAAAGGAGGTATTAAACGAAATTTAAAACCAAAATCAAGAAATAGATACAATAGTGCTTTTTTCTGGGAAGAAAGGAATAAATGGTTTTCAGATTTATGGGAAGATATAAGAGGAACTTCTCAAACACTTATCAAAAACAATGATGATCATAAGAAACTAAGAGAGCGATCAGCAGCTTATCCTATAGAATTACCCTATCGATTGATAAATATGTTTTCATTATACGAAGACACGGTCTTAGATCCTTTTTGGGGAACAGGCACAACCTCATTAGCTGCTATGATCTCTGGAAGAAATTCAATTGGATATGATATCAATGTTGAATTCATGGAGATATTCAAAAAAAATTTAACTGAAATTAAACAACTAAATCTTGACACTAATAATAAAAGAATAAATCAACATATTGACTTTATTAAGAAATACAGGAATCACTTCAAAGAGATTAAGTATAATTCAATTCAATATAAGTTTCCTGTGGTGACAAAACAAGAGACTAATTTACTATTATATTCAATAAAATCTTATAGTGAAAATAGAACTGAATTTATAATTACATATGAAGAATTCAAGTTTGACAATGAATTGGATTTTTAATTTATGAGTCTGGTTAATTTAGCTAATAATATTAAAACAATGATCCTAGGAATTTATAGGCAATATATAAAAAGGCTTC
>JBHLNL010000053.1:0-19686 GCA_048941605.1 Promethearchaeota archaeon
TATTAAATAAAAAAAAAAAGAAAATTTTAATTATTCTCTTTTAAACATTGTTTTTATCTCTTTTTCAGAAAAGAATAAGGCAATAGCGATTGGAAATCCAAACACAATTAAATAACTAGATGCCGCAATAGCCATATACCTACAGAAATTCACTTTGAAAATAGCCCCTATAGATCCAATTAGTAGAGTTAATGCTATAATGAGGTAATAGATACCCATTATTGAAATAGCAAACATATCATCAGTAGTAGGAGTATCAGTATATAATTCTGCAACAAAATCTGCCATTAATATTGCGATTAGTGCATATAATACTAAAAATATAGCAAAGGATATTGAGACGATGGAGACAATTTTTAATGCAGACTCTCGTTTAATTTTTGGCACATCAGGAGTTTCTATGCGATGTTCTTGAACATTCCGAGCTGCATACATTAATAACATGAGAGGTAAAAAGAAATAAAGTGTTGTTTCAAACATTACTGCAAACTCATGTTCACCATAAAACACTAATGGTGACACTACAAGCAATAGTAAAAGTGCAATACCACTGAAAATTAAAAGCATTTTAAATGTATCTTTATACCCTTTTCTTAGAAAGTAAAATGAGAGTATTAATAAAACAACTACCAGTGCATCACCAACCAAATAAAGAGGATTAAGCATGTGTTCTGGTACCCAAGTCCAATTAAGGATATCCTCGTGAAGAATTTTTAATTCCATGCTTAACCAATCCCACAAATTCATTTCTAATGCATTATGAAAAAATTGATCAATAAAGAAGTGTGAAAATCCACCAGCAGCTACTAGACAATATGCATTTTTCCAATTTACTTCTCTAATTCCACTATCCTCAAATTTTAATGGAAAACCTTTTTGAGATCTCACAAGAGAAAATCGTGAAGAGTATGTCCAAACTAAAGAATAAGGAATTGCGAGGATAAGAAATCCTAAGATTGAATGGAATGGTGTAACAAAGAAAAGATTCACTATATCTGGGCCCCATAGGCAATTTATAAAGAAAATTATAGCGACTTTATAGCTAAATTTATCTCTCATAAAATACATTAGTGGGATTAACAAACATAGACCATAAAAAAGATGTCCGAATGTTGGCATAATTAAACTCTAAATTTATGATTAAATTTGTATTATAAATAATTCGAGTAAGTTATATATATAAATTAATATGCTGATAGGAAAATGCATATCAAATAAAAAAAAGGCAATTATTTCTAAAACTATTGTTTATTATATATATTATCAAGATTAACCTGCCTATGAAACGATTATGTCATTTAAAGGGATACAGAATGCTTATAAACGAATTGAATCATATGCTAATAAAACTCCAGTAATGACCTCCAGAACTTTAAATCATATGACCAATGCCAAAATTTATTTTAAATGTGAAAATTTTCAGAAAGCAGGTGCTTTTAAGTTCCGAGGGGCTTTTAACACAATAAATATGTTATCCAATGAACAAAAAAAATGTGGAGTTATAACACATTCTAGCGGTAATCATGCTCAAGCTGTTGCATTAGCAGCGTTGATTTTAGGGATTGAAACTTCTATTGTAATACCGAAAGGAGCTCCGAAAAATAAGATAAATGCAACAAAAGGATACCATGCCGAAATTGAATTTTGTGAGAATACGCTTGAAGCAAGAATTCAGAAAACAGAAGAAATTATAAAGCATAAAAAAAGAATTTTAATTCATCCTTATGATAATGATAATATAATTAATGGTCAAGGCACTGTAGCTTATGAGTTAATTAAAGAGGTTGGAAATTTAGATATTATTATTGCACCTTTAGGAGGAGGTGGTTTATTGAGTGGAACTGCTATCGCTACTAAAGCATTGTGCCCATATGCACAAGTAGTTGGAGTTGAGCCATCATTAGCAGATGATGCCCTCAGGTCACTTAATGCAGGTTATATCATACCAAGCACTTATCCTGATACTATAGCTGATGGATTGCGAACTTCATTATGTCAAAGAACCTTTAAAATCATCCAAAAATATGTAGATCATGTATTAACTGTTACTGAAATGGAAATAATTGAAGCAATGAGATTTCTTTGGGAACGAATGAAAATTGTAGTAGAACCTTCCGGAGCAGTTCCATTAGCAGCCATATTATCAAAAAAAATTGATGTAGAAAATAAAAGGGTTGGAATAATTTTAAGCGGTGGTAATATTGACTTAGACTCTTTTTTTGAACTATTAGAAAAGAAAATTGGATGATATATGTTAGATTCATTAAATAAATTATTTGATAAAATAGAGCTCTCTTGGATTGATTCCATAACAGATATTGATAATTCTGATGAATTTTCTGAATTGATATCAATATTTCCAAATTTAAAGAGAATTTTTCAGGATGCTCAAGAGAAAAATAGAGATGAGCTTCAAAGAACAATAAAGCACATATTTAGATCGTATAAAATATTCTTCTTGATCGTAAAAGGAGAGTTCTATCATGAAACTCTTTCAAACGACTCCATTAATAAGATCCAGGAAAAAGTTTTGAACCAACACTCCCAAAACCAGTTAATAATTCCAATACTTCTAATGTATCATGATATTGGGAGATATATTGATAATAAACAACATCCATATCATAGTTATCAACTTATATCAAATATGGATTTGCTTGAAGCTTTCGAGCTTTCCGATATAGAAAAATTACTTATCAGAAAAATGGTTCATTATCACTTGCTTATTGCCACAATTTATACTGGAGAATCTACTTTTTATGGGATTTATTCACTCTTTAATGATCCAGAATTTATTGAACTTCTCTCATATGAAAATACTTTTAATAGATTCATTGATCTCTTGGAAATTTTTACTTACATTGATATTCTGGGATATTATTATACTAAAATTTTTGACCATTACATTAGATACTATGAAGAAATCAATTTAAAATTAAAAAATATATTAAATCTTTGGTCAAAAAAAGAGTCTGCTTTATTGAAAGCGAAAGAATATTCACAAGAATGGTTGGAATGGAGGCTTGCTGGAGCCCTTAGAATATTCCAATTTGTTGAAACAAAACCACATCTAACAAAGGAGTTTTACTATAAAAAACTAAAGGAAAGCATATTGGATACTGATATCCAATTATTTAACCAATTTGATTGGGATGAATTGAAGAAAAAATACTTAATCCATTCTTATAAAATACAATTGAGATATTCTTTAGCCTTGTTAATGATTTTGGCATTTGGGAGTTTCCAACGGATGGGATTAAAAATAAATACTGGAGTTTCATATAAATTAATTTTCTTTTGGACTTTACTTTGTAAAGAGATTGAATCAAGATCCGAAAATAATCCTAATGCTTTATGGAATATTTATTTAGAAGAGATGCCTCATTGGTCAAAAATTAACCAATCTTTTATTGAAAAAATAAATGCAGACAAGATAAAATTCATAATTTATAACGCGAAACATGAATTTGATAATGAAAAAAAAGAATTTAATTTATATTTAGATATGAAATAAGCCTTCTAATAGTATGTACTTCATTTATTTGATCATATTTTCTTCAAACATTTTTTTATTTAGCTCAACCCCTAATCCTGGTTTTTCTAAGGCTTTAACAAATCCTTTTTCTGCTCTTATCGGCTCCTGTAATATTTGATACTCCTCTGGAATGAATGGAAATTCGCACCATTCACAACGAGTTGACATTATAAAATGGAGGTTTGCTGCTAAGATGTGTCCAAATCCAAAGATATGAGGGATACAGCGAACACCTTTTACTTCTGCCATCGCATCAATCTTTTTCATTTGGAGAAATCCTCCTGTTCGAGTAGTGTCTGGCTGTATAATATCAAATGATTCTCTTGAGAGAATATCTTCAAATCGGAAAATACCCATATCATTCTCCCCTCCAGCAATTTCAACAGGGGATTGTTCCCTTATTTTTGCTAATCCATTAAGATTATCTGTTGGAATTGGTTCCTCTAACCAAGCAACCTCATATTTAGCACATATATTCGCAACTTTAAGAGCTTCATTTACAGATTGATAAGCAGAATTCGCATCAACCATAATCTCAATATCCGGAAAGGTGTCTCTTACTTCTTTAATCAATTCTTCATCCTTTTTTGGTCCATTACCAATTCTTAATTTAACAGCCCTAAATCCTCCGAGCTCTGATTTTAAAGCTGATTCTACAGCTCCAACAGCTGCCTTGGCGCTATATCCCCTAGGCATGGATGCATATGCCTTTACTTTTTGCTTTCTTCCTCCTAAAAGCTTATATATTGGTTGTCTTGTTGTTTTTCCAATAATATCCCAACATGCGATCAATATTGCTGAAGTCGACACTGGTATACCCCACATGATTCTATTTGTATTTTGGTAAATTTCGTGAAAGATTTCTTCAATCATAAAAGGATCCTTTTTAACAACTAATTTCTTTAATGCATCATCAATGAACTGTTTTTGAGCTAAATTACTTAAATTCCAATGAGATAATGCCCATCCATCTATCCCTTCATCTGTTAATATGTTCGTATAAAGCCCTGTTGCCTTAAATCTAGGCATAGAGCCGATTTTAATCTTAAAATCAAGCTCTAATAAATATGTCTTAACATCTTCAATTCTCATACTTTAATCTTACTTAGAATATATAAATAACTTTTGATAAAATTTGAATGCTATAAGCAATTCAAATAAATTCTATTAAAAAATAATTAAAATAGATTGGAATATGTACTCTACTTTTAACGTTACCAATTTTTAAAATCATAAAATAAGAGAAAAAAAAAAGATATTAGATTTTTATTTATTTTCCTTTTTTCTTGATGAAAATTATTGAAATTGATCTTTTTACACATAGGTATGTTTTTTCTTTAACCATTCCTAAATTTAAAACTCATGAAAAAATAAATAAAGATAAGCAATTGTATCAAACTTAAACATCTTTAAGGATTATTCATTTATGGCGGAAAAAGAGAAATATCTTTTATAATAAATTTTAGCTATTGATATCAAATTAATAAGATCCACCCTTGTTTAAAAGCATCTGATATTTTTAGGGATATTTGATATTATGACAAATCTTTTATTACTAACTAATTGGATTTATGTTATTATTTTCAATGATTTAATAATAGTTTACATTTTTTTCTAGTTAAATTTTTAGAATAAGAAGGATTTTTTTCATTTGAATAAGGAATATTAATGTTCTTTACAATTGTTCTTGGATTGGTCGTTGTGTCAGATATATTTAATGGAATTGTGGAAAAAAATCCTAAAGAAGATCTATGTATTGTTTATGTACTCTATTTTGATGAAAAAAAGGGACAAATTCCATTATTAATGTATCCCGATGATAGACTTCGAAATGATAAGAGATATATGCGCCCAATAAATTTTCATCCAGTTTGGTTTCTTGAAACTGAAGAACTTGACCATATTGATTTAGAATATAAAGGTTATACATTTTTTGGTAAGAAGATCCAAACAACATCAAAAAGGAAAAAAAGAAGAGCTGGACTTGAAGAAGAAACTCCAGAGACCATCGTAATTATTGTCTCATTGCCTTCTGAATTAGATATCTTTGGGGATGAGCTTGTTAAAAGATTAACTGAAGAATTACGAGATCAATTTGAAGATAAGCTTTATGAAGTTATAGAAAGTGAAATTGCATCTGATACAGTGATTAAAACTCCGAAAATCCAAGAAAGCATTTCAGAAGGGAAAAAAATTAAAGTTTTTATGAGACAATTAATCGACAAAACTATAAAAGATTATTTTCTAAGAGCAATTGAAAGAAGATCAGAATCTCCTTCTTTAAAAACTCAAAAAGCAATTTCTTATTTTTCTTTAAAAGGTTTTGAATTTTCTCCTCTAAGTAGTTTAAAAGGAGAGCGTGGAATCTCGAATTTAGAATTTTTTGATAAAACTAAAAATGCAGATTCACGATTTACTTCTAAACCCACTCTATTAGTTACACATCTCAATTTTATAGAAAATAGTCAAGAAATAGAAATTACAGTTCAGAATAATACTTTTGAGGAATTAAAAGATATATCTATCATAATTACTCATGTTAAAGAATATTTTGAAAAAGAAGTAATGAATCAAGATGTTGATTTATGGTTTCCTCAAGAAGAACTCTTATTTGTGTGCCCAATCGTCCCTCATATTAATGAGTATCTACTTGCTATTAAAATGAAAAACGATAGTGAAAAAATTGAAAATATTCTTACACATAGAATTGATTTAAATAAAATTAATAAAATCTCAAATTAAAAATGGTAATGACCATGTCAAATGACGAAATAAAAGAACAGGATATAGTTATCAGGAATTATCGAACTTCTGATTATCAGGCAACTTTAGAAATATTACAAGAATTAAATGAAATGTTCGATATAGGCTTTAATGAAAAGCAATGGAGGGAGTCAAGTGGGCTCCGGCAATTTAAACCAAACCTTAAGCGAATTACATTAATTGCCGAATTAAAATCCACGGGTCAAGTCGTAAGTATGGGAATGATTGAGGCGGTAAAAAATACACTCGGTCGATATATAGGTTACCTCGATAATTGGGCCACTAAAAAGGAATTTATTGGAAAAGGTGTGGGTAAACTTTTAGCAGACAAAGCAATTCAAATATTAGAATCTTGGGGAACTGATTCAATACGTATTAACCTAGCATATACAACAGATAAAAAATTACTTGATGTATTTGCTAAGACAGGTTTTCAACCAATCATTACAGTGCTTGAAAAAAGGTTCTAAGTTTTATAATAAAGTTTAACCAAAAATTCAGTTATATGAGGATTAATATATAATCTTTGAGAAGTTGTATATCTATCTATGCCCTATAATCTAGATATTCATCTTGCAAATAAGACACTGAATTTACCTTTCATGAAATGGACAAATTTATAAAAAATAATTAGATTTTTAATTCTGAATTTTCATTAATTTTTTGTATTTATCAATTGATTTAGGGAATTTCATTATTATACTCAAGTCTATGTAATTATGGATAATTTACGAGAGAAACAGTATGAAAGTTAATAAGATAACAATTAAACCTGACAAAATTCTGATCGATTTAATATTATGTCCTAAAACACTCCTATATTTGCAGGATTTATATTGTCGAAGATGTTCTTATTATGAATTAGATAGTGAAAAACATGTTGAATGCAACTTTACAGGACATAGATACGGTAAACCAGATCCAATCAAAGACAGAATAATTCAGGATCTTTCAACATCTTTTATAACAGAACTTCCTATTGAAAAAAACATAAAAAATGATAATGAAAGAAATATTGTTTCAAAAATGTCGCAAAATTCTAAATCATTGAATAGTTTTACAGAAAGATTGCAAGATTCTAAATCTCGGAAGATCGAAAATGATTTAGGGAATAATGATCTTTCTCAATACCTTAAAAAGACAAATCTCGCTACAAGATTAAAGAATATTAAAAATGACCCTTCAGAGAAGGAATAATTAACTTTTTCTGGAAGAGAACTCTTTGACAGATAAAAAGGCTGATATTTTAGAACAGATTAAATATTATTTAGGAGTAATGAATCCTGCTAACATAGAAATTAAAGATATAATTATTTATCAACACTAAGCGAGCACTTGGAATAGATATATAGAGTATACTTTTTGCTGTATAATTAGTATTCTTCAAATAAATCTATCTGTATTATTATTGCTGCCAATTTGATAATTGAATTAATAGAATTCAATAAGACCATTTGCAATTTAAATTTTATTATATTCTTAAAGAGGATATCTTAAATTATTAGAGAGTAAGTTGTTCGAATCTCGCTTGAAAAAACCGCAAATGTTTTGGCTCAAAAACCATTTTCAAACCAGGGATTGTATCTCGCTTCTCATAGAGTCTTACAATTGATTCTGCTGTATATTCCATGTGTGTATTAGTATAGACTCTTCTTGGAATTGTAAGTCTCACCAGTTCTAATTTAGGAAAAACATTTTCACCTGTTTCTTTATCTCTCCCTTTAGAAACTGCCCCTCTTTCCATCGTTCTAACTGCTGAATCTTCATAGATTGCTGCTGAGAGAGTTTGTGCTGGCCATTGATCTCGCGGAAGATGGGGTAAGAATTTTAAAGCATCAAGAAAAACCCCATGACTGCCAATTGGTTTTACTATAGAAACTCCTGATTTGTTTAATAACTCACCTAAATAACGTACTTGACTGATTCGATATTTTAGATATTCATATTGAGCACCTTCTCGTAAACCCTGAGCAACTGCTTCCATATCTCGACCAGCCATCCCACCGTAAGTATGCAGCCCTTCAAATAAAACAACCATTCCCCGAGTATAATCGAAAATATCTTCACTATGGGTGGCTAAAAATCCCCCCATATTGACAAGACAATCTTTTTTTGCGCTATATATACAACCATCTGAATAACTCATCATCTCTCTAAGAATGTTGATTATAGGTGTGTTTTCATAACCTTTTTCTCGCTCTCTTATAAAGTAAGCATTTTCACTCGACCTAGTGGCATCAAATATAACTCTAAGTTTATATTCATCGCAAAATTCTTTTAATTCTCTCAGATTTTCCATTGAGACTGGTTGACCACCAGCCATATTAACATTAAGCTCCACATTTACAAAAGCAATCTTTTCAAGTCCATATTCATCTATATATGCTTGAAGTTTTTTTAAGTCCATATTTCCCTTAAAAGGATGCAAATTTTGTGGATCATGTGCCTCATCAATTATAGCATCAACCATAATTCCTCCTGCTAATTCTACATGAGCTTTTGAAGTAGTGAAGTACATATTTCTCGGAACAATTTGTCCTGGTTTTGTAAGATGACCATACATTAAGTGTTCAGCCCCACGTCCTTGATGAGTAGGAACAACATATTTATATCCTAAAACATCTTGTATTGCTTTTTCAAGGTTATAAAAACTTCGCGCACCAGCATAAGCCTCATCACCCAACATCATTCCTGACCATTGAGCGTCTGACATGGCAGATGTTCCAGAGTCTGTTAGGAGATCAATATACACATCTTCAGATTTTAAAAGAAATGTATTGTAACCTGCTTCTTTTATAGCTTCGGTTCTTCTTTTTTGATTAGGCATTCCCACATGCTCAATCATCTTAATCTTAAACGGTTCTGGAGGTCCATTCATTTTCGACTTCAAATTATTGTGTTATTGAGTATAAATGAATAAAGAATGATACTTTGAAAAACTTTTCTAAGAATTATACCCATATCTGTCCCATTGACGAGGAAACTCCTTCAAAGCCTCAGAACTTATCAGTATATATATTTTCTTGCAAGATTTGGTAAGTTTCGGAAAAAGAATAGTACAAAAAAGTAAAATTCTACATTACTTTTCCTACATTTTAATTTACATTTTCCTTCAAATATGAGGAAATATATTTATCGTGATACATTCAAAATCATATATATAATAATTTTAAAATAAGTATTAAAAATAATAAAGGGGAGAAAATAAAAATTGATTGGTATAAAATCATATGGTGCCTATTTACCGCGATATCTACTACCACGTGAGCTGATAGGTAAAGCTTGGGAATTTCCAATTGTACCTGGCACTAAAGCAGTTGCTATGGCTGATGAAGATAGTCTTACTATGGCAGTTGAAGCTGGATTGGATGCATTAAGTGGCTTTGACCCTAAAACTGTTGATGGGTTATTTTTCGCATCGACAACTCAAGTATATACGGAAAAAGATTCTGCTTCTCTAATCGCCACAGTTTTAGATATGAGAGAAGATATTATTACCGCAGATTTCACAGATTCATTAAAAGCTGGAACAACAGCAGTAGCAAGAGCAGTAGATACAATCAAAGCCAATAAAGATATTAATAGCATTCTTGTAGTTGCGGCAGATACCAGAGCTCCAGAACCATCAACAATGTGGGAATATGGATTTGCTGATGGTGCTGCTGCCTTGCTTATAGCAGAAGGAGAAAATTTACCTTTATCTATTGATGATTATTATTCGGTTTCTGCTAATGTTACAGGCCCTTGGAAGAGAGCAGATAAAGATAAATTTATCCGAACTTTTGAAGTAAAAATGGATACTAAGTTTTATTTTGATAGTATTACTAAAGTAATGGCTGAGGTTTTAAAGAGAAATAATTTGAAGCCAGAAGATATTAGTGCTGCTGCATATTATTACAATAACCCTCGATTACATGGAAAAGTCTCAAAAATAATGAAGTTTGCTGGGGGAGTAGCTCAGAATAGCGTATTTTTCCAACTTGGAGATTTAGGAACTCCGATGCCATTTATCCTCTTAATTGGAGCTTTGAGAAGACCTAAACCTGAAGCAAGAATTATTATGGCAGGATTTGGTGATGGAGCAGACGCAATTTTATTACAAGTTCAGGATCGGGATGCCCTAAGGAATCTTGGAAAAACTCGAATGGGTTTTATCACTCATCAGAAATCTATGATACCTTTAAAAAATTACAATAAATTTATTGATTATAAAGAGATTCTTGAAAAGGATAGGTATAAGAGAAAGAGTTCACCTGTAACAATCTGGCGGGATACAGCATCAATATATAAATGGTATGGAGTTAAGTGTAAAAATTGTGGGGCAATTCAATATCCTGATATGTTACGTTCATGTTATGTCTGCAGAGCAGATGATCAACTTGAGCGAGTAAAACTTTCATTAAAGGGAACGCTATTTACATACACGTTAGATCATTTAGTTGGTGGAACCTATTTAGATATACCTGTACCTAGATGTGTGATTGATTTAGATGGTGGTGGAAGAGTCCTACTAAATATGACAGAAATTGAAAAGCCAGAAGAGAATGTTCAAATAGGTATGAGAGTAGAATTAACCTTCAGAAAAGAACATGAAGGTGCAGAATTTAAAAATTATTATTGGAAATGTCGTCCCGAAAGGGGGAGACCATAAAGGAGGTAGATTAAAATGGGAAGAAAAGGAATAAAAGATAAGGTAGCTATTATTGGCTGTGATATGACGAAATATGGTGAACGGTGGGATAAAAACCAATATGATTTACTATTTGAAGCAGTACACAGTGCTATTAAGGATGCTGGAATTACTAAAGATGATATTGATGCTACATGGGTTGGAATGTTTTATTACTTCACGGGGCTTTCTGGAGCTGTAACAGAAGATATTTTAAGATTAGATGGAAAGCCTGCTACTAGAGTTGAAAACTTTTGTGCGAGTGGGATGGATGCTTTTAGAAATGCATCATTTGCCGTTGCTTCTGGAGCCTATGATATTGCACTTGCTTGTGGAGTAGAAAAATTAATGGATGAGGGAGGTAGTGGACTTCCAGGATTTACCATTTTTGGACATCCCTTATATCCAACTCCATCTGCACCAGCAATGTTTTCTATGGCAGCAACAAGATGTTTTCATGAGTATGGATGGACAAAAGAAGATTTAGCTAGAGTCGCTGTTAAAAATCATGATAATGGTGCTGATCATCCAAAAGCTCATTTTAGGAGTAGAATAACAATTGACCAAGCTATGAAAGCACCAATGATTGCAGATCCACTTGGACGTTTTGATTGTTGTGCTATGAGTGATGGAGCTGCTGCTCTTATTTTAACTAGTCCAGAATTGGCTGAAAGTTATGCTCATGCTGATGATTATATTCTAGTTAAAGCTAATGCGATATCATGTAGAACTAATTTTCCGTGGTATATCCCTCCTAATGGACCCGGAGCAGATTTTACTAGCTTTCCAGCAACTGTAAAAGCCGCTGAATATGCTTATAAAGAAGCAGGGATTACAGATCCTCGAAAAGAAATTGATGCTGCAGAAGTCCATGATTGTTTTACAATTACAGAATTAATTAATTGTCAAGATTTAAAATTTTGCGATCGTGGTCAAGCTGCTGAGGAACTAAAGAATGGAACCTTTAATTGGGATGGTGAAACAGCAGTAAATCCTTCGGGTGGTTTGAAATCGTTTGGACATCCAATAGGATCTACAGGTTGTCGAATGTTAACCGAGATAGCAAAACAACTCCAAGGGAGAGCAGAAGGAAGACAAGTCCCAGATGCTAAAATTGGACTATGTCATAATCTTGGTGGAGCATTTAGTGTTTGTTCCACAACAATCTTAAGTCAGAGAGATTAAAACAAAAAAAAAATTTTTTTTTTAATTTTTTTATTAAATAATTATTTACTCAATCCCAATTCGTTTAGTTAGCTTTACTAAAACAAAGATAACAAACGCTACAATTATAAATGTAATTAATTCACTGATGAATAATGTGACATTAAAGAATAACGGATACGATGCTGGATCTGCGGCAACTACAGCTGAATCTAAAAAACCAATCAGTAGGAAGAGATTATTGAGAATTGGAGAGATGAATGCTGTTACTACAGAAGAGACGAGTCGGCCAAGGTATAGAGCCATGATAAATGCAACAGCAAGCCCCATTACTTTATACTTTTTGATGAATTCTTTGAATTCCTGAAGCAAATTTTTTGGAGGTGGAGGTGGAGGTGGAGGTACAAGAGCTTCCCTAATTTTTTTTAATTCTTCTAACATTTCATTTTCTGTTGACATCTTTTTTTACTCCTTAGGTATAATTCTTAATGAATTTTTTTTTAAAGAAAATTGCATGTTATGATTTTTTCAAAATTATTTAAAACTTATCTTTAGTTTTTAGAAGAAGGAATTCAAATAGGTTTTCTTCTTAGAAAAAAAGATCCATTATATCATATAATTCAATAAGCTTCTCTACTGTAAGATTCGCTTCTGCTTTTACATCATCAAAAGATTTGCTCAGTAGGGATTTTTGATCTTTCCAGAAGATAGTGTATATTAAACCGAGATATTTTCCATAGACCAATAATCCACCTTCAAATTCAGAATTCATATCGATTGAAATTGTCCCAAAAGTATTATCTTCCTCGTATTCTGTTAAAAAATCAACTAGAGATACATAAAATTTTGAACTCATAAAAGCCCTATCAGAAACATTAGAAACTTTATGTTCAAAACCTCTTCCCCCTCTCCGAGGTACCTTTAAATGATAAAATCTTATATCATTTTTTAATTCATTTATTCTATTTCGAGCATTTTCAAGTAATTGTTCATTAAGAGAAAGTTCTTCTTCATCTTCTATGTTATCTATTTTTTGGGAGCCTCTATGCTTCCCATTATTATCTATAAAAGCAATAAAAGGCGGACACCCTGAGTTTTCAGAATGATTTTTTATCAGAACTGTGAAGAGACCTTGTTTCTTCTGATATTCTACTTGCTTTCTGAAACTTTCTTTGCAATATGGGCAAATCATATTAATTAATGTTGAATCTTCAAAACCATTCATGTCTCTTCAAAACGATAATCAATTAAGGATTTTTAAATTTTAGTAAAAAGAAAATAAGTCATGCGAGAATAATCAATTTGTAATATTAAATTTTCGAAATCAATAAATTATTTAATTTTAAATTAATTTAATTAAATTATGAGTAATAAGGGTTTTAATAAATTCCATGGAGACGTAAAAACTGAGAGTGTGAAATATCTTGCTGATCCTCAGCTTAGAAATATTGTAAATGTTGCAATAGCTCTCGCTCGTCCTTTATTGGTTAAGGGGGAACCAGGAACAGGAAAAACTATGCTTGCACATGCTATAGCTGAAAGTTTAAGTAAAAGATTGATAATTTGGAATATTAAAAGCACAACTGAGGCTATTGATGGTTGTTATATGTATGATACAGTTCAAAGATTGAATGACAGCAGGTTTGGATGTGACGATCGTAACGTTGATAATATTCATGATTATATAACCCTTGGACCTCTAGGGGAAGCATTTGTTTCTGAAGAGCAAGTTGTTCTCTTACTAGATGAAATTGACAAAGCAGATATTGAATTTCCTAATGATTTATTACAAGAATTAGATGTTATGGAATTTTATATAAAGGAAACTAAAGAATTCGTTAAAGCTAAAACTAGACCAATAGTAATAATCACTTCAAATAATGAAAAAGAACTTCCCGACGCCTTTCTGAGAAGATGTGTATTTCATTGGATAGAATTTCCTTCTAAAGAATTTATGGCGGAAATATGTAGACTACATTATCCAGATTTGAAGCAACATCTATTAAATCAATGTTTACAACACTTTTATGCCCTAAGGGCTATTACAAAACTTAGAAAAATGCCCTCAACTTCTGAACTTCTTGACTGGATTGGAGTTTTATTGAAAAGTGGTATCACTTTAGAAGAGCTGAAAAAAGGAATCCCTTTCTTAGGTGTTTTAATTAAGAAGGAAAAGGATTTTGAAATTGCATTAGATAAAGTTAAATTTCCGACCTAAGAAGCTTGTTTATTTAATTTTTTTGTTTTGTACAAAATAGCTCCCAGAATGATATATCTCAATTACTTATATAGATAATTTAATCTCCGAAAATTAAAGCAGGGACCCTTAAAAATACAATTTAAAAATTATTTTAATTAAATATTATAAATCAATTACAATATCAAAACTGGAAAGAGAAATATAGTAAAATTTAAAATGATCCTTAGAGCTTAATAATTCTAAATCTTAATAATAATTTTTAGAATTAAAAGGAGAATAATAATGTATAGTGGCACTAATATAGATTTTGAATATAAATATCGTACCATTTCAGTTAAGCATTTAGAAGAACTCCAAGAAGATATCGACAAATTACGTCGAGAGGGAAAACTCAGCGATAATGAAGTTTATAGGAGTTACATAGATAGCAAGAAATTTGAAATCCCTGAAAATTTTCCGAGTGCCAAATCGATAATAATATTAGCGATATTTGGCAAGTTAGGATTGGTGAATTTTAATTTAAATGGTAAAAAGCATGAAGTAATGGTACCTCCAAATTACTACGATGATGGTATAACATTGGAAGATTGCATTAATCTGATAGTAAATGATATCATAAAGGAACCAGGGTATAAAGTTGAATATACTGGTAAACTTCACCTTAAATTATTAGCTGTGCGAAGTGGCCTTGGAAAATATGGTAGGAACAATATTTGTTATATTGATGAGTGGGGGAGTATGATATATTTATATGCCTTCTTTACAAATTATGAATTTGCAAACGATGATTGGGGGGAATTGAAAATGATGGAACATTGTGAAAATTGTAACTTCTGTATAAACAATTGTATTACTCATGCAATCCCTAAACCATCTGATGAGAATTTTGTAATTAATGCCACAAATTGCATTCCTGTCTATAATGAAATTCCTGGAGTAATTCCAGACTGGATTTCCTCGGAAGCACATAACTCTTTAATTGGATGCATGAGATGTCAAAAGCAATGCCCTGCTAATCGTGGAGTGATCAATTTAACAAATAAACTTGAAGATATTACAGAAGAAGAGACAATTATGATTCTAAACGGTACTAAAGATGAAAAATTAGTAACCTCTATAGCTAATAAACTTAAAATGTTCACTCCTTCTAATGCAGATAGAGTACTTCCTGTTATTAAAAGAAACTTAGAATTTTTAATTAAGTAATAGTATTGGACTTCAGATACATCAAATGAAATGGTATGGATTTATATATATATTAAAATCTAAAACTAGTAAATACTAGATCCCACCATTTGCTTTCAAGAAAAACTACAGCAATAGCGAATAAGAGTAATAGATCAATCTTTTCATCATTTCCTGTTAAAAATAATCCTCTCTTACCGTCAATTGTTTTTATTTCCCCTTTTTCAGGTGAGATTTCATAGATGGGTTTCTCTCTGAAATATATTTTTGAACTATAGATAAATCCCACCTCATCTTTGCCAGCGTAAATATTATAATGTTCATCAAGTCTAAGATTAGTTTTAGCGTTTATAATCTTGACAACTCTATTTTCCAAGAAACCTAATATTTTACGCTTTTTATCATAAAATTTTCCCCCTTCTATAAATCCAATTCTTTTCTTTTTTTCATCCGATATCTCAATCATGATTAACTCCTTTCTATTTTTGATATAATTAGATTCATGAATTTAAATATATTTCATCAAGATAAACTTTCGGATTAAAATAAAATGTCTCTAAATTGAGAAATTGATTATATCAATAGTAGGTTTTAATAGGAAAACTCTTAAATATTATAGAATTTGTCTTCTGATGAGTGTAATCTTTCTTTCTATTACGAGAAAACATGAACAAACATAGAATAACTATTGTCAATTAAAAAAATACATAATTTTATGAGAAAATTCAGACTCAAATTCGATTCACTAAGTTTTGATATTATTTAATCTTACTTGATTCAATTTTAGGAAGAAAATAGATCGAAATGCAAAAACTTTATATATCACTTTTTAATTACTTTTAATTAACAACAATTACTCTTAATTAAATGTAATTATAATAAAAATAAATGGTTTTCTAAAAAATGGAAATTGGCTGGGAAGTTGGAAAAGAAGCTCAAGAATTGGATAAAAAATCCATTAAAGAAAGAATGAAGATCGAAAAGCGCTCTATTAAGAGAGTCGGTTATGCACTAATATTTTATTCTTTAACAATGATATTATTCTACTTCTTCTTATAGGGTTTAGCCTTATGCAATTATTCTTAATTATTATTATTGTTGCTTTTATCTTTGAATCTATGGATTCAATGGCGGGTATGGGTTTTGGAACAGCATTATCACCTTTACTATTCCTATTAGGGTATACTCCACTTCAAGTTGTTCCAACTATACTTATTTCAGAAGCTATAACTGGTGTCGTAGATACTTTTTTTGATCATGAATTTAAGAATGTTACTTATTCTTTCCGTCCCTTAAATGATGCTACAAAAATTGGGTTAATAATAGCTTTCTTTGGATGTATAGCTATTTTTGTATCGGTTCTTTTAGGTTATTTTGCTATAAGTTTTCCTTCCATTGTAATAAAAATATATGTTGCAATACTAGTCATATTCATGGGTATTTCAGGACTTATCAGAGTCCAGTTAAAAAAAATTGAATTTACTAAAACACATCCAAAACTATTAATTGGATTTTCAGCACTAGCAGGTTTTAATAAAGGAATTGGTGGAGGAGGGTATGGCCCAGTAATAACAATGGGGCAAATTTTTTCTGGTGTTTATGAAAAAAGTGCAACTGCAATTGTATCATTTTCAGAATCAATTGTCTCTATTGTAGGAATTTTAACATTTTTTCTAATAAGTTTTGTTGGTGTAAATGTTGATTTAGTCCTTTTGCCTTCTTTATTTACTGGAGGATTTTTAGCAGCGCTTTCTGCCCCATATTTAGTAAGAATATTCCCCAATAAAATTTGGCAATATTTTATTCCATTATATGCATTTGGAATTGGAACATATTTGTTTTTACAGATTTTAGTTTTCTAGCATCTAATATTAAGTTCATTTCCATCTTAGGAGATGATTTGGATAAGTATCTAAAGAATATATTAGAAAGATATTATTTAAGTACCTGAATTAAACGAACTTTATTCGCTATGATTCTTTAACAATTGCACAATATACAGTATAATGGAATCTTTTCGAACTATCTTCGATATATTTATATACTACAAAATACATATTAAATATTAGAAAACTAAAAATTATAAAACTAAACCAAAAAAAATAAAATGAATTTTATTCAGTTTAAAATTCAAATGATATTAAAAAATTCTAAATTTAAATTTATACAAATGAGTTGATTGATATGGTAACCTGTCCTAAATGTGGAGAAGAATACTCATTAGGTAGAAAAATTTATCACAGTTGCGAAGAGTATTCAATTGAACATGGTGTCATTTTTAATGATGATAGGAAAAATCGTCCTTGGAACTGTTATTCTATAGATGAAACTGATAAGAAAATTTTAAATGTATTACAAAAAAATGACAAAGTCTCATATCGGGAGCTATCAGAAAAATTAAAACTAGCTGCGAGTACAATTCATAACAGAGTTACAAAAATGATTGAAGAAGAAATTATTAGACAATTTGGAGCTATAGTAGATCCAGAAAAGATAGGGTATAATACTATAGCAATTATAGGACTTTCGGTTGATCCTGTGAAAATGAATGAAATTGCTGAGATAATCGCATCATATGACGAAACTCAACTTGTTGCTATTTCATCAGGAGATCATGATATTATTGCTCAGATCATTGCTAAGGACGAAAAATCACTCTGGAACTTTATAAACATAAAAATCAAGACAATAAATGGAATAAAACCCCATATACACGTGTCTAACTTTTTAGATATATTCAAATCTACTCATTCAATAAAAATTGCCTAATAATAAAAAACAATATCAAATTATTATTTTAAAAATTACTTTAATTTTAGATGAGTAAGCGTTTACACATCCTATTCTTATCTATTCATCGTTGAACTGTTTTACAATAGTAAACCAAAAATTCACTATAGAATTAATAATCCTAGAGAATTCCTTCATTTCTAATGGCTTAATTACATAACAATTTGCATGGAGATCATAGGCTTTTATTAAATCCTCTTTTGCATCAGATACAGTTAAAATCACCACGGGAATCCGTTTTAATTCTTCATGTTTCTTAAGTTCTTCCAAGACATGAAAACCATTCCTTTTAGGCAGATTTAAGTCCAAAAGAATTAGATTTGGTCTGTCTACATTGCTATATTTTCCTTGTTTTTTTAAAAATTCGATTGCATCTGCGCCGTCCCTTACTACATCTAAAGTATCCACAATATTACTTCCTTGAAGAACTTCCCTAGTAAGACGGATATCTGCGGCGTTATCTTCTACTAGTAAGATTTTCGCTTTTACTCTTTTGTATTCATTCAAAATTTATTACCATCAATCTTTTTCTGGATTAATTGTAAAGTAAAATGTCGATCCTTTACTCAATTCAGATTCTACCCATATTTTTCCACCATATCGTTGGACAATCTTTTTGCATATAGGTAATCCTATTCCTGTGCCTGGGTATTCTTCTTTAGTATGAAGCCGATAAAAAATATTAAATAACTTAGCAAAATATTTTGACTCAATACCTATGCCATTATCCTTTACAGAGAATAACCATTCATCATTAAGTTTTATCGCACCTATGTGTATCCTTGGTGGTTCAGTACTTCGGAATTTTATAGCATTACTAAGAAGATTTTGAAATAATTGTATGAATTGAGTTTTATCAACTTTTAAAATTGGCATTTTATCATAAGTTATGACTGTACCACTTTCTTTTATTGCTTCTTGTAAATTATATAAGGCATCTTCGAGCACCATCTTAATGTCAACTATTTTTGAAGGTTTAGCATGTGTAGTAATTCTTGAATATAACAGTAGGTCTTTAATAAGTGTATTCATCTTTTTTGCCCCATCGGTAATAAAGTGGATATACTCTTTCCCATTCATATCAATTTTATCTTGATATTTATCTTCTAAAAGTTGAGAAAAGCTTACAATTGCTCTTAATGGTTCTTGTAGATCATGTGAGGCCACATAGGCAAATTGTTGTAAATCCTCGTTTGAACGCCTTAAATTTTCCATTATTTCGTTAAACTCAGTTTCTCTTTTTGAAATATGTTCAGATAATATTGATACTACTATGCCGATGACAATTAGTGAGATTGCTCTTAAAAAATTATTTAATGTTTCAAGATTAAAAAACTCATTAGCAGGGATGAGATTAAAAATAAATAATATAACTGCCAA
>JBHLNL010000054.1:0-19281 GCA_048941605.1 Promethearchaeota archaeon
GATTATTAACGATAATAAAGATCTCATTAATATGTAATAATGAGCATTAGTGAAATATTAGAAATCAATAACCAACAAATAATTAAAAAACAGAAAATTATTCAAGACCTTAAAGTTTTGAAATACAATCAATGTGTTTTGCACACTGGAGCAAGAAATTTTGATGAAACTTTAGGTGGTGGGTTTTATAAGCGAAAGCAATATTTGATTTTTGGAGCAAACAAAACTGGTAAAACTCAATTATGTCATCAATTATGTGTTCAGGCTTATGTTCAATTCTCAAGAATAATTGAAAATAATAAAAATATGAAAAATCAATTCATATTTTATTTTGATACAGAAAATACGTTCCGCCCTGAACGTTTAAAGGAATTAATTATAAATCACAAACTTGAATATACTAAACTACTTAAAAGTATTTTAGTATCAAAAATCATGAGTAATTCTGCTCTGTTTTTATCGTTACAAGAACTTGAAAGACTTTTACAAAAGAATTATATTAATGTCCTTATTATCGATACTTTAAATAATCATTATAATTCAGAATTAGCAAATAGAAATATTTCTCCAAATAAAGCCAAAGATAATTTTTTAAAAGTTTTAGATAAAATAAATATGCTTACCAAAAAATATAATCTAATTGCTGTGACAACTGCTCAAGTAATCTCTAACAGAATTCGAGAAACTACAATTCGAGTACTTCCTGTTGGTAATCAATTATTGAATCAATATTTTTCAGAATATGTATATTTGGATTATAAGGAACAAGATAAAAGATATGTTCACTTAATTAACTCAATGAGTCTTCCTGAAAAAAGAATACTCTATAAAATAACTTCTTCAGGAATTCAAGATTATAAAATTTAATTTCTAGGAATTAGAAATCTAAAAAATCTTCAATGGAAAGGTTAATATAATCTTCGAAAATGAAATTAGAATTAACAAAATATATTTTGTTTTTAATCTTATCTTTTAACCATTTAATCAGTTTAAATGCGTATTCGAGTTTTTTTAGTTTGATTGGATCGGCTTCTTTATTGCTTTTCATATTTAGTTTTGAATATTTCCCAATAACATTCCCAAAATCCATTCCAATTAGAAATATTTCTTGTAATGGGAGGACTATATTTTGTAAAAAGAAAAGTATTCGATCTCCATCCGTGAATCCACCTGGATTTATTAATCTCCCCACTGGTTCTATTTGAGTTGTTCCTATAGTATTTCTAGATTTCAAAATTTCATCTTTAAAATATTTCAGCTTTTTAATATTATCTCCATGAGCATGAATAATAACAAAACTTGCATAATTAAATTCATTTTTAGTAATACCATCTAAATCTGTAAAGATTGCATCAATCGGAATTCCTTTTTCTTTTAATAAAACGGAAGCACCGTCTGCAGTTAAATTAATGAATTTTTTAAAAAAATTTAATTCCTTTTTCTCTAAAATTAGATCAATTGTATTTTCTAATGATGGACCACATCCATATACTAAAAGTTTTTCTTTTAATTGAATTATTTCTTTAAATGATATTAATATTTCTTCTAAATTCCACTGTTCACCTTTCTTTGAGAATAGTTGTGATAAATAATCACGAGCATCATGCTCCTCCTTGTTGTTAAATCTAAAATCCTCTCTAATTTGAAAATACCACACTTTAAAGTTCTTATAGAAATTTATTTTATCCTTTATACTAGAATCCATTTTTTTTTAAAACTAATTGAAAATCTTAATAATAAAATTTTAAATTATTTTCTTAATTAATAAAAACATACTATTTAATTCAATATTATTATAATTCATAAATTAATTAAAAGAGAAATTGATAAAAATGGCTAAATGGTTTACTAAAACACATCAATGGTTTGATGATGGAACAAAAATGGTTGGAATTACCCCATATGCCGCAGAACAACTTGGAGAAATAAGTTTTGTTGATGTAGAAGGTCTTGAAGGCGCAACGCTAGAACAAGTAAAAATGGATGGAGATGAGCCTTCAAGTGATCCAATAGATTGCACAGTTGAGTCAAGTAAGGCAGTAGGAGACATATATTCACCAGTAAGTGGTAGTGTAATTGAAGTTAATTCTGATTTAATGGATGAACCAGAAAAAATTAATGAAGATGCATTTAATGCCTGGTTATTTAAAATCGAACCTTCAAACTGGGATGCTGAAAAGGGCAATTTACTAGATGAATCTGCTTATAATGCATTTGTTGGGTAAGAAATTTATTAATTTTATTTTTCTTTTTTTTTTATATTTAGCAGTATTTCCCTGAGAATTATATTTAAATTTTAAATGGTTAAGATAAAACACTTTATAGAATTATTATTTATTCTAAAAAATGATCAAAAGGATTGATCAACCTCAGAAAATGCAATTACTAATAATTTAATTAATCAGATCTAATCATAAATCATTGTTAACTTATTTGATGTAAAGATTAGTAAATCTGATTAAATTTAAATCGTACGCATTTTCACAGATATTATATATTGAAGCAATATAAAGGTAATAACAATCATCAAAACTCCAATTGTTAAAATTGAGATTGCCATCTTTTTATTATATACGTATTTGGAGGCTTGATACAGTAAAATAAAACCAGTAGAGCAAAAAATAATCAATACTGATGCGACAATGCCTTCAATTATAAAACTTTCATTAATATCAAGATAGATAAAGACGGGATCGCCTTGTGCAGTCGCACCTACAGCTGGTGGATCTCGAACTATCAGATAAACAATCCCTGTTTGAAGAACGAATAATATAATTAAAATGGTTATTACGCTTAATGATCTTGAAGGCATTGGAAGGGAAACTCTAACACGCCTTAATTTTGGAAAATTAATCTTAGGTTTCCTTAGTTTTTTACCAAAAATCCAGGGTGTTTTGGTTTTAATTTTTTCTAAAATCGTTTCAGAACCAATAATTTCCTCTTTTGTTGTTGTATCTTTTTGCATAAACTATAGAATTATTATTAAATTAAATTTATTAAGTTTTTCAATTCATTTTTGATAAAATCTAATTTTCTAACTTAACTTTTTTAGTAAGCTAATTAATAATTTCCAAACCTTTTCAACTGATTTAACTTTTAATTTTTCATCTGGCGAATGAGCCCCTTCATTTGTAGGTCCAATTGAAATCATTTCCATGTGAGGAAACTTCTCTTTTAAAAGCCCACACTCCAAACCAGCATGAATAGCCTTAATCTTAATATTTTCATTAAAAATTTCTTTATAAGTTTCTTTACAATTTGCTAAAAGTTTAGATTGAAAGTTTGGAATCCATCCGGGATAATCAGAATCTTTTTTAATCTTAACTTCTAGACCACTTAATTCTATTAAAGATTTGGTTTGTTCCCAGATTACATATTTAAAATATTTACTTAAACTTCTTTGGCTTATTTTTATTTCTATATCAATATCTCTTGTAGATATCGTTGCCAAATTAGAAGATGTAAATACTAAACCCTTAATTCTAGGATGCATTGAAATTGGACCACTAGGCATCAAATAAATTATATTTAATAATTTAGATTGAAGATTACTCTCAAATACTCTATTATTACTATAATCCTCTAATTTTTTAATTGATAAATTCAAATTAGGCTCAATCCCATCATATAAAGTCTTTATATCATTAAAAGTTAAATTAATGAAATCTAAAATTTCCGAAACTATCTTACCTTCAATATAAAATATGCCAGTTGCTTCTCTGGGTATTGCATTAGTTCTATTCCCTCCCTCTATTGAACTAATATAAATTGAATATTTTTCTTTTAATTTCCAAAGGATCTCTCCTAATATTTTTATAGCATTTCCTCTTCCTAAATGAATATCTACTCCAGAATGACCTCCTAATAATCCAGATAGAAAAATTTTTAATGGTAAGAATTTTTTATTTTCTACATTTAAGCTTATTGTATCTTTCTTTATTTCTATGAAATGAACGAGACCACCAGCACAGCCTATAGTAACAGCATCATCTTCTTCTGAGTCAAGGTTTATTAGAAAATTCCCTTCTAAAAAATCATTTTCTATTTTAAAAGCACCTCTTAAACCTTGTTCCTCATCAATAGTAAATAATAAATCAAAACCCAACTCATCAAAATTTAATTCTTCTTGTTGGATTTTCTTCATTAGAGTTAATATATAACATATACCTACACCATTATCTGCACCTAAAGTTGTTCCTTCAGCTGTAAGCCATTTTTCATTATCTATCTCTTCAATTTTTAATTTTAATGGATCCTTTGAAAAATCATGAACTACAGACTCATTCTTTTCACATACCATATCCATGTGACACTGTAAAACACATTTTGATTTTTGTGTCATTTTTGCTGGAATCCTTATTAATAGATTCCCTGTAGCATCAATCATACTATCAAAACCCAATCTCTCTGATTCTTCCTTTATATAAGTCCTAATTTTCTCTTCATGCTCAGAACATCGAGGAATTTTAGAAACTTTTTCAAAAAATTCCCAAAATTCAAAAAGCTCCCCTAAATCTTTTAAGTTTATCAATATTATCCCATTTAATCAAGATATATATATTAATTCATTTATAATAATTATAAAATAACACTAAATTCCTTATAACTTTATTTAAAGGCGGATTAAATGAGTTGGAAAGATCTATATTCAGAAGTTAAGAAACGAAAAATGGAAGCATTGAATAAAAAGGATGTTGTTCAAGCTGTTGAAAAGCATGGAAAGATTTTAGCTGTTAGTGGAAGATATGAAAAACCAAAAAAAGTTATTGAGTATATGTACGCATCCTTAAAGAAAGTAATAAAAGAAAAAGAAATTATGAAAGAAGACTTATCTCATTTCGATGTATTACTTATTGGATGCCCTGGTAGTGATATTCCTTACGCTTCTCACCCTAAAGTAAGAGACTTTGTGATGAATGGGGGGTGGTTAATCACTACTGATTGGGCACTGAAGAGTATTATTGAAAATATTTTTCCTGGATTTATTCGTTGGAACCGAGCAAAAACTGCTGATGCTGTAGTTGCATGTCAAATTAATGAACCAAATCATCCGTTTTTGGATGGAGTTTTAAGTGAAATCAAACAGAGCAAATGGCAAAAACAAACTGCTAAAAATACAAAGAAAAGTGAATTTCGTTGGTGGTTAGAGACACGTTCTTTTCCAATTCAAATTCTAAACCATCAAGCAGTGAGGGTGCTTATTAGTTCATGGGAAATTCAAAATAAATGGGGAGAATCTCCTGTATTGGTAGAATTTGATATTGGTAAATTAGGTGGGCGAGTAATTCACATGATTAGTCACACTCATCTACAAAAAGGTGGAGCCAAAGGTAAATATGCGTCAGCTTTAATTCTGACTAATATCTTAGATGAAAAAGTGTCTCAAAAAATGGGTATTTCTAAAACTCCAACATCTCAATATGTTTCTGAGTATCGGACTAATCAAGATTCCCACTATCAGCACTATGCTCAACCTCCTTTAGAAGAACAGTGGATAACACCACCTCAACAAACCGAATACTTAACTCCTTCCACAGGGGGAAGTGGGTTAACAGAAACTTCTCAAATTGTTGAAGCAAATATAAATAACTCAGATTTTTCTTACACTCATAAATGTATTTATTGTGAGCACGATTTTACAGAATATAAAGGTAAAATTTTTCTTTGTCAAGCCTGTAATGCACCATACCATGAAAATTGTATTAATACCCAAATCAATGAGGGTGTATGTAAAAAATGTGGTAGAATATTATTATGGTGAAATTACATTAAATTCCTAGTTTAGATTAAGAGATCTTAAGACTCTTATCAAAGAAATCATAATTTTTTATGCTTAGATTCTTAAAATATTGTTATAATTTAAAAGAAAAATTAATAATAAAATAAAAAAAAGAAAATTGATTTAATCGTTCTAAAAATTAGTTCTCTATTATCTCTATTGCCTCTTCAGGACATTGAGTTTCGCAAGCCCTACAACCTACGCAGTCTTCTCTATTTTCTTCAAGAACGTTTACTTTCCCTCCCTCAGGTTCACCAAAGCATTCAGAAGGGCAAACTTCATAACAAGTGCCACATCCAGAACATGCATCCATATCTAGCTTTATATCAAATGACATTGTTTTTTGACACCAATAGATCTTTTTTCTTAATTCTGAAATTTTAATTATTTTATAATAATCCTAACTTAGATAATAATATAAAAAATATAAATTTCGTTTTTATTAAGAAAAGTTATCAAATATTTATTATTTTTAAAATTTAAACTATATCTTTTAATATCAAATTTATCATTTCACTTTGAAAATTAAAGAACTTTGGAATTTTAAATATAATGAACCAATTCTCGGAATTGAAATAGGTGATATTAATAATAATGGCGAAGTAGAAATCATAGCATATACAAAAACTGGAACTTTATTATTCATTTCTCTAAATGGCAAAATATTACATCAAGAAGTAATCGTAAAAGGATCCCCAATTTGGCATTTGAAAATATATGATATTAATACTGATGGTAAGAATAAATTGATTTTGGGCGGAATGGATGGTATTTTAAGAATATTTAAATGTAATTTGTCATATAACTTAGAACCAATTTTGACCCATAAATTGGGTTCTTCTATTAGTGGAATTCTCATTGAAGATATTAATAATGACAGTTTAGATGAGATAATAGTATTTTCTTTGGATAAAACTCTAAGAGTATTAAATCCAATAGACGGTAAATTGGTATGGGGACAAATTTTTGAAGATGGTATAGGAGATGCTATTATTTATGCAAATAGCCAAAATTTAGATAATAAAGAAATAGCTGCATGTGGAAATGATGGAACCATAAGAATCTTTGAAGGTAGAACTGGTGAGTTACTATGGTTTAAGAAATACTCTGATAAAATACGCTTTGTAAATTTTACAAATTCAAATAAAGGTTCTTTAATATCATGTGGAGGAGATGATAAGAAATTGCATTTCATAGACATAATTACTCAAAATGAAATTAAAACCATAGAATTTAATGATTATTTATGGAAGTGTCGATCGTATCCTTCTCCAGTTTTTAATAATAGTATTGTCAGCTCATATTCGTTTTCTTATTTTGATAAATCAACAGCAACTCAAAATGCTGAATTTACATCAGAATTGATTTGTTTAAATGAATATCTCAATGTAAAATGGGAATTAATAGGATTGAATATTGAGTGTCTAGAAGCAAAAGAGTTTGATAATAGAATTCTTATTCTTGCTGGAACTACTAAAGGTAAGCTTTTAATAATTGAGGAAAAATCAGGAAAAATTTTATGGAATAAAAATTACATATCTTGTATTAATTCGATTCAAATCCTCTCGGAAAGAAGTGTTCTTTTTAGTTGCCATGATGATGGGAGAATAATATGTCATAAGATGGAACTTTCCTTTGCTTAAAAGAGCAAATCTTGAAATTAAAAAGCACTAAGTCAAAAAATATATTTAAAATTTAAAAAAAAATAATGTTTTATTATAACTTCTTAATCCTCTTCTGAAGCTAATTCCTCCTCTAATTCTTCTAGTGGAACTGGAGCAGGTGTAGTTAACATACTGTAGCCAATCCATATCGCTATAATACTAATTAATAAAACTAAGAGCCAGAGAGGAGCAACAACAAAAAGCCTCCAATCAAGCCAATCGAGACCAAAAACACGAGTCCATGCATCCCAATTTGGGGCATCAAAGAGTGTATCCATTAGAAGATCGACAAGAGAACCCATTGTATAAACAACAGCGATTAAGATCCCTACGATCATTACTATTGCGCCAATTATTTTATCCTTAGCCATTATAATAACCTTTAGAATTTTCTTTAATTTTAATTCTATATAATTTTAAGCTTCTATAAATTGCTTAATATGATTTTTAAAAAATTATTGAATTAAAACCATTCGATTAACAATATTGGATCGTAAATAAAATATGATGATGATCCATAAATAAACTATATAGACACATTTAAAACTGTAATAGTAATTAAAATTAAGTGCTTGGCTAATGTCTAAAGAAGATAAATATGTATTAATTATTGGTTCAAGTAATATGGACCTAAATATTTATTTGAAAAGATTTCCTAATCCTGGAGAAACGGTTACTGGGGGCATATTCAGGCAATTTTTAGGAGGAAAAGGAGCAAATCAAGCAGTTGCATCAGTGAGATCTGGGGCTAAAACAATTTTTATCGGAAAGATTGGAGCTGATCTATTTGGAGATCAAATGATTTCTCGATTAATGGGAGAGGGGATAATAACAGATTTTATAATCAGGGATCTGGAAACTCCAAGTGGAGTTGCATTTATTTTAATTGATGAGAATGGTGAAAATATGATAAGTGTTGCACCTGGAGCTAATTCAAAATTAAGTGAAGAGGATTTAGAAGTTAAGACAGAAATTATCAAAAATGCAAATGTTATCATTGTTCAGATGGAAATTCCAATCGAAACCATTCGAAAGGTACTCAATATTGCAGCTAAATGCGATGTAGTAACAATATTAAATCCAGCGCCGTTGAAACCCATCCCAATTGATGTTCTAGAGAATTTAGATGTTATTATCCCTAATAAAGGAGAACTTTTTCGATTACATTCACTTTTAGGTTTTAAAGATTTACAAAAAATTGATCGCCAGAAGATTATTGATGCTTCAAAAGATCTAGCTACTTTAGGAATAAAATATATCATAACAACCTTAGGAAATAAAGGGTGCCTAATTTTTAACGGCAAAAAGAATAGTGTTAAAGAAATACCCGCACTTAAAGTAAATGCAATAGATACTGTGGGGGCAGGAGATTGCTTTATTGGAGTGTTCGCTAGTATGTTAAGTCAAGGCGAACCCATATTAAATGCCGTTAAATTTGCGACAGTAGCTGCCTCTATAGCTGTTACTCGAAAAGGTGCTCAAGAATCGATGCCCTATTTAAATGAAATTAAAAATCAGTTCAATAATTTAAGCGATTAATAAGATTAGAAGGGGTTTTATATTTGGATAAAGAAAGAATTCATGAGAACAGAAGTACCGTATTGAGACAGAATAGCTTTAAGGAATTACATTTAGGCATAAATGAAAATAAATTAAATGATATTTTCTTAATCAATGGAAGTTCTTTTTTCACTGAAGGAATTTCAAATTCAGATTTAATAATTCAACCTGAATCTTATTATATGATTATAAATAATGGTAAACAACCACTAGATATCAATTATAGCCTAAATATTTCAAGCCATAAGATAATTTATGATCCTTACAAGTATGAATCTTCAAAGAGAATAAATCTTTCATCTGATTTTTTTATAAAAAGATATAATATCCCTAATGGATATATAGATACTCTTCCAAAATGGTATAGTTTTAAATTTACTTACCTCGATTATAATTTGATTTTTATTAAACCAGAGTTTGGTCTTTCAATTCAAATTCATAATCATAGAAATGAATACTGGGAAATATTAGAAGGTAAACCAATTATTCTTAATGGAAATAAAGTTTATTACAATGTTAAAAATGGAATGAAATTTCAAAATTCTATAAACACATTCCATTCAATTATTAACCCTAATAAAGAAAAATATAACTTTGTTTTAATAAAAGAAAGATGGGATGGCATTTTTAAAGAGAATGATATTAAACGAGTTTTTAATCCAAATCATTATGAATAATTGTTTTTTCGTTATGAAAATAATAGACAAGAAGCGGTTTATTCTCTAAAGTTTAAGTGTAAGTGAGACTCTCTTCAAAATTACATTTAAGACTTATAAGTTTTATGATTTTTACTATTATTACCTAAAAGTTAAAATTTAATATAACACTTTAAACCTTACCGTAATAAATTATTTAAGAAAAAATTGAAAGAATATAATAAATGGAATAAGTAGATTGGTTAAAAAATGGCTCCGGATGAACAATCTGATAATAAAAAGTCAGAAGAAATGGAAGAAGAAATTGAGGATAATTTAGAAAAAGATTTAGATTCAGATAAAGAGATAGAAATTGAAACTGAGGAAGATCTAGAAGAAGATTTAGAGAAAAAAGGAGAATTAGATACAGAAGCAGAGCTAGATAGACTAAGGTTCAAATATAGGGGGTATACCTTAGAAGAATTGAAGAAAATGAATATGGATCAATTCATACAATTATTGCCAGCAAGAGCAAGGCGGTCTTTAAAACGAGGATTACCCCCAAGACAGAAAAAATTACTTGAAAGGTTGCGAAGAGCATATAGAGCAAAAAAACGAGGTAAAGATTTACTCACTCGAACGCATGTACGAGATATGCTCATATTTCCTGAAATGGTTGGGCTTAAGATCGGTGTATATAATGGTAGAATCTTCGAAATTGTTGACATGAAACCAGAGATGATTGGTCATTATTTAGGTGAATTTTCATTGACTAGGAAAAGAGTCCAGCATGGATCTCCTGGAATTGGAGCCACAAGAAGCTCAAAATATGTTCCATTAAAATAATGATAATAAAGTGAGTTGATAATTAATGCCAACTTGGGGTTATTCATTTACAGAACAGAAATATGATGCAGATAGATTAGCGAAAGCATCAGGACGGGATATTAGGATTAAGCCAAAAAGTGCAAGAGAAATTTGCGCAGTAATAAAAGGAATGAAAGTAGATCAAGCAAAAACGTTTTTGGAAAGGGTTATTCGCCTAGAACAATCAGTACCTTTTCGAAGGCATAAGAAAAAAGTTGCTCATAGACATGATTTAAAGCAATTTAAATGGTATGCTGGAAGGTACCCTCGAAAAGCAGCTGCTCGAATATATGAAATTCTTGCATCAGTAGAATCAAATGCGGAATATAAAGGATTAGATATTGATTTATGTAGAATAATTCATGCTGCGACTCATAGGGGTAGAGTAATAAAACGATATATTCCAAGAGCAAGAGGACGTAGTACAGCTAGATATAAACATCTTTCTCATGTAGAAATTGTTATATATGAATTCCCAAGTTAGGTAAGAATTTAATGATAATTATAGAATAATTGAGAAAAACAATGAGTCCACTAGTAAAAAACTTCATTGAACAAGGGATTAAACTGATGCAAATAAACGAGTATCTACGTTCGGAATTAATTCGAGCGGGATTTGCTGGTGTTGAATTGCAACGCACTCCACTTGGAGTAAGAATCACATTAAAAACTTCACGTCCAGGTCTAGTCATTGGTAAAGGAGGTAAGCGAATTCAGGAGATAACAGATGTCCTCCAAGACCAGTTCGGGCTGGAAATGCCTCAGATCGAGGTAGAAGAGGTTTCTGAGCCAGATTTGGATGCACAAATCATGGCAGAAAGGTTGGCTTATTCATTGGATAGAGGTAGACATTATCGTAGAGCTGGATATTATATTCTAAGAAAAGTGATGGATGCAGGGGCACGTGGAGTTGAAATTATTATTTCAGGCAAGGTTACTTCACAAAGAGCAAGAACACAAATATTTCGTGCAGGTACTATGTCAAAAAGCGGTCAACCAGCACAAGAAGGTGTAGATAAAGGTGTTGCTCAATGTATACAGAAATCAGGAGTTTTGGGAGTAATTGTGAAAATAATGCGAGCAAATACAAAAATGGGAGATGATATTACAATCAAGGATGATATGTTAGCTAAAGCACAAGCAGAAAAGGAGGCAAAATTAGCAAAAACTCGAGTAGATTACGTGATTGAAGCAGAAGAAGGTGTAATAAGCGAGGAAGATAAGCAATTACTTGATGAGGTGGATGAGGAAGAAATTTCTGAGATATCATTAACACCTAATAAAGCAGATAAAAAGAAGGAACCAAAAAAAAAATAGAATAATAACAAGAATTAGTGATGGTATATGGATATTTTAACTTCAGAGAAAATACGTGAAATGGATGAGAGAGAAAGGGAAAGAGCTTTGATTAGTTTAAGAGAGGAATTAATGATGTTATACTCTATGCAAACTGGTGGAGGGCTTGCTGACAATCCAGCCAAAGCAAAATTATTAAAAAAGCAAATAGCAAGAATACTTACCATAATTAATGAAAAGAAACAATGATAAATCCAAAATTTCTGATATACCATGATCTAATAGGCATTTTTGCCTATGCTAGACCCATATCAAAATCTAATAATGAAAATTTCACGCCAATAGGCATTGTGATTGATGAAACAAAAAATATGTTAATAACAGAAAATAATACCAAAGTTAAAAAATATATTAAAAAAGATTATATTTTGAGGTTTACAATTCCAAATTACATGAATGATGGAGAAGATTATTATTTAGAAGTTCAAGGGAATAAGATTGTCGGTCTTCCTGTAAATAGATTAAGAAGTTTAAAAAAGAAGAGATGGTTAAAAAGATGAGTAGAAATATTGGCATCCCTGGTGTAGCACTTCCTAAGGTTAAAGAACAAGAATGTAAAGATCAATCATGTCCTTATCATGGTGCTACACGAATTAGGGGAAAAATTACACAAGGAGTTGTTGTAAGTAAAAAATCAAAAAATACTGTAATTATTAGACGTGATTATGTACAATTTATTAAAAAATATCAAAGATACGAACGTCGAAATACAAAACTCGCTTGTCATTTACCCGAGTGTTTAGTTCACGAGATTGAAATTGGGGATTTAGTAAAAGTAGGGGAATCTCGAAAAATTTCAAAAACAAAAGCATTTATCATATTAGGAAAAATTTCTAGAGGTGCGTCATAGATGGGAACGAGAAGGAAATTAGGAAGAAAAACATTTACTAAACCGCGCACTAGTTATGGGTTATGTAATGGATCAAGGATAATTATCACGGATAATTCTGGAGCTAAAATAGCTCAAATCATTAATGTAGATGGATTTAAGACTCGATTAAGAAGATTGCCAAAAGCTTCAGTTGGTAGTGTATGTACAGTAACTATAAAAAAAGGAAAACCTGAATTAAGAGGAAATATAGTAAAAGCAGTAATAGTTAGACAAAAAATGATTTACAGAAGATTAGATGGAACCAGACTCTGTTTTGAAGATAATGCTGGAGTTATCGTGACGAAGGAAGGTGATCCCCGTGGTACTGAGATCAGAGGCCCAGTTGCAAGAGAGGCAGCAGAGATGTTCCCACGATTAGCATCAATTTCATCATTAATAATTTAATGGAGGCAAAAAAATGAAAATTAAATCAGAAAAACCAAGAAAGCAAAGAAAAGCACTCTTTAATTATAGTAATCATCAACGTTCGAAATTACTTAGTACTCGAGTAGCGGATTTTCTTCGTGATGAATATGGAATTAAGAGACTTCCTCTTAGAGTTGGAGATCATGTAAGAATAACGCGTGGTGAATTTGCTGATTTCGAGGGTGAAGTGCTTGAAATTACAAAAAACCAGAGAGCAAAAATTAAAGAAGCACAACTAGATAAAACAGACGGTACACAGTTTCATCCTCCAATTCATATATCAAAATTAGTTATAACTAAGTTTACTAAAGAAAAAAAAATGGATCCATGGCGAGCAAATATGATTGAAAGAAAAGCTCTATATGGATTTTATGAGGAAGAATTGAAAGCCCCAAAGAAAGAGAAAGAGGTGGAAAAATAAAAATGACTAGACATGGAGGTCAGAAAGTCTTAAAAAGACTTAATACTCCCGCATATTTACAAATTAAAAGAAAACACGGAACTTTTTTCGTAAAACCAACCCCAGGACCTCATCCTAGTAGATTTTGTTTGCCTCTCCTTCATATCGTAAGAGATCTACTTAATATTGTTGACGATCACAAAGAGGCAAAAAAGTTAATTGGCTTAGGGTATTTCAAGGTTGATGGAAAAGTTATTAGAAAAAAATCATATCCATTAGGTTTAATGGATGTATTATCAATTGATAAAATCAAAAAATATTATAGAATATTACCTGATTCTCATCATGGCTTAATACTACATGAGATCTCTGAAGCGGAAAGTAATTTCAAATTATGTAGGATAAATAATAAAACAACTATAAAGGGAGGTCACCTTCAGTTAAATCTTCACGATGGGAGAAATATTTTAATTAGAATTCAAGATCCAAGAACTCCTAAGGAAGATATATTCAAAAGAATGGATGTTTTGAAAATTTCTATTCCGGAACAAGAAATTAATAAAATTTTAAAATTTAAAGAAAATAATATTGCCATTATTATGTCTGGAAAAAATATAGGGCAAGTCGGAAAAATTATTAATATATTAAAAAGATTTGGGCCCAAAGCAAGTAAAGTATCAATTCAACATAATGGTAGTCATACTGAAACCCTATATGATTACACATTTATTATAGGAGAGGAAAGTCCTGAAATTGATTTACCAAAAATTGAAAATTAATAATCTTTTGAAATAAATTAAATGAATAGAAAATGTCGAGTAAAACAAGAAATAAAACTCTAGATGTTCTTACAAAAGAATTTGAAGAGAAATGGAAAAACCCAATGAAAAAACCATATTTAGAGAAGATAGTTTTGAATATTGGAGTTGGAGTTGGCGGAGAGGAGCTAGAAAAGGCAATTAATGTTTTAGAAACAATTTCAGGTCAAAAAGCTGTTAAAACACTCTCAAAAACAAATGTAAAAGAATTCAATCTTAGAAAAGGGCGCCCTATTGGTACAAAAGTAACTGTTAGAGGTGCTGGTGCAGAAAAGTTGTTAAAAAGATTATTAATCGTCAATAACAATAAAATTTTAAGAAGAAGTTTTGACGATTTTGGTAATTTCGGTTTTGGAATAACTGAACATATATCTATTCCAGGAATCGAATATGATAATACAATCGGTATATGGGGATTAGATTGTGTAGGGAGACTAGTAAGACCTGGCATGAGAGTAAAGGTTAGGAAAAAAACTCGTACCAAAGTTCCTAATCGTCATTATGTATCTCGTGAGGAGACCCAATATTTTTTAAAAATAAATTTTGGCGTTGAAATTGTACAAAAATTAGATTTAGAATTCTTATAGCAAAGTAAGGTGAAAAAAAAATTCCACAGGGAAAACACTACGGTAAGGGGGTTCGTGAATGCAGACGATGCCATACCCATAGAGGAATTATACGGCGTTATGGATTGTATATTTGCAGAAGATGTTTTTATGAAATTGGAAAGGAAATTGGATTTAAAAGATTTGAATAAGAATAATATGAATAGGAATAAAAAAGTGTGATATATAATGCCAAATACAATAGCAGATGCATGCTGTGCTCTTAAAAATGCTGAAAGAGCACGCAAGAAAGAAGTGATAATAAGTCCAGCTTCTAAACTTCTTCAACAAATTCTACGAATATTTCAGAGAAATGCGTATATTGGAGAATTTGAAAGATATGACGATGGAAGACAAGGTAAATTCAAGATTGCTTTATTGGGTAAAATTAATGAATGTTCTGGATTAATGAGGTTAAATTATAAAATTTCTCAATTTGAAATGTTGGAAAGAAAATTATTACCAGCTCCTGGTTTAGGGATAATAATCTTGACAACAAATCAAGGAATAATGACAATGAGTGAAGCAGAAGAAAAGAATATTGGTGGTCATACTTTATGTTATATTTATTAAATCACTGAGGTAAATATCAAATGGTAAAAATAGCGTTCTTTAAAGAAGAATTGGAAATTCCTAAAGGAGTAAAAGTCACACTAGAAGGTGGGCATCATATCCGAGTAAAAGGACCAAATGGAGATATTACAAAAGATTTCTCGCATGTAAGAGGTATAAAAGTTTCAATTGAAGGTAATAAAGTAATATTTTCCACTAACTTTCCAAAAAGTGATACCCTCGCTTTGATTAAAACTGTAATGAGTATAATTAATAATTTAATTGTTGGTGTTCAAAAAAATTATAAATATATATCCAAAATATGTTATTCACATTTTCCCTGCAATTGTGAAGTTAAACAAGATGCGCGGGAGATTCATATAGTTAATTTCTTAGGTGAAAGAGCACCTAGAAAAGCAAAATATCCTGAGAATGTCAGTGTGGAAATAAAAGGAGATGATGTATTTTTTATTGGGCCTGATAAAGAATTATTAGGACAAGCAGCTGCTAATGTTAAAAGAGCTTGTCGTATTCGTAAAAAAGACCCACGAGTCTTTCAAGATGGAGTATATTTGTACAAAAAAATGATAGGAGAAGAAGTAATCTGGGAAATACATTAGAGGAGGTATACAAAATGGTACAAGATAAACGTTTATTAGAACTAAGGAAAAAAATACAAAAAAAAAACCTTCGTTTAGAAGAGTCGAATCTTGGAGATATAAAAGAGTAAAAGATCCTTGGAGGAAAGCAAGGGGAATTGATTCACAAACTAGAAAAAAGACGAAATCTGGTGTTAAATCTCCTACAGTAGGTTATCGATCCCCAAAAAAAGTAAGGGGTTTGCATCCTTCAGGATATGAAGAGGTTAGGGTTGCTAAAATACAAGAATTAAGTAATTTAAATAAAAATCGTCATGCAATTAAAATTTCTGGCAAACTAGGAGCTAAAAAACGCATTGCTTTAATTGATTATTGTCAAAAAAGAGGTTTCAAAATATTAAATCTTGGAATATCTCAAAAAGAAATCGAAACTCTAGAAGCCATGGCAGAAGCTCCTATTTCAGAGATAGAGGATCAAGATTTTATAGATATTGATGAATTAGAGGATTCATTGGAGAGAGATTAAAATGAATTTAAAACCACAAAAAAGGATGGCTGCTGAGATTCTCAAATGTGGGGAGAATCGAGTTTATTTTGATCCTTATTTAATAGAAGACATATCGTTAGCTATAACTCGTGAAGACATCCGTAATTTAATAAAGCAGGGAATAATTCAAAAAAAATATAAAAAAGGAGTTTCAAAATACCGAAAAAATATTCAACATGAAAGGAAGAAAAAAGGAAGAGGAAGAGGATTAGGCAAGAGAAAGGGAACAAAATATGCTAGAACCCCAAGAAAAAGAACATGGATTAAAAGAATTCGCCCACTTCGAAGGGAATTGAAAAAACTTAGAGATCGTAAATTAATTACAGCTACTAACTATCGGAAATTATATAAAAATGCTAAAGGTGGTATGTTCACTAGTGTCGCTCAGCTAAATAGATATATTAAAGAAAAAGAATTAATTAGAAGAGGAAGAAGGTGATAAAATTGGCAAAAGGTCCAAGATATAAAAGATCGTTCCGACGCCGTTATGAGGGCAAAACTGATTACCATAAAAGGCAAAAATTGCTCAAATCAAGAAAGCTAAGAATTACTATTCGGGCTTCGAATAATCATTTGAGAGTACAAATTATTCAATCAAAATTCGGTGGAGATAAAGTTCTAGCCTCTGCCTTTTCTAAGGAATTATCATCAAAATATGGGTGGAATGCTAATTCCGGAAACATACCAGCAGCGTATCTCACAGGATATTTAGCAGGAATGAGAGCAAAAAACAAAAATATAAAAGATGCAATTTTTGATTTGGGTGTATTTTACCACAGAAATCGAGTACTAGCTGCTTGTAAAGGAATAGTTGACTCGGGAATGAATATTCCCTACCGAGAAGAATTTTTTCCCGAAAAATTTGAAGGAAGAATTAAAGGTGCTCATATTGAAGCTTATGCAAAAACTCTGAAATCAAATGAGCCAGAAAAATATAATCAATTATTCTCCGGTTATTTAAACGAAAAAAAAGTTGATCCTCTTAAAATTAACCAACTTTTTTCAAATTCATTAAAATCAATTGAAAATAAACCATAAATGAAGGATGACAGATGAGTCGTTTAAGAAATATTGATGAAGAATGGATACCTAAGACCCGTTTGGGCGAACTCGTCCAACAAGGTTTGATTACATTAGATAAAATATATCAAAATAATTTAGTTGTCAAAGAAAAAGAAATTATCAATATACTTTTACCCCAATTGCGTGAAGATGTAATCACTATAAAAATGGTCCAACAAATGACTGCTAGTGGCCAAAGATCCAAATTTAAAGCAGTAGTAATTGTAGGTGCAGATGGATTTATTGGAGTTGGCTCTGCAAAAAGTAGAGAAGTAGGTCCAGCGATTCGAAAGGCAATCGATAAAGCAAAGCTTTCCGTAATTCCTGTTTTGAGAGGATGCGGGAGTGGAGAATGTGGATGCGGAGGAACTCATAGTGTTCCATTTAAAGTAGAAGGAAAATGTGGTTCTGTCAAAATTCGACTTATACCTGCACCAGTAGGAGTTGGATTAGCATCTGCAGATAAAGTTAAACAAGTATTAAAATTATGTGGTATTGAAGATATTTGGAGTAAAACTTTTGGTGATACAAGAACAAGTGAAAATTTAGTGAAAGCCACATTTGATGCTCTAAAAAATGCTCATAAATTCAACTTTAACTTATAAATAAAAGTGGTGTATAGATGTCTATGGCAAAAAAGAAAGCAAGATTAAAGGAAAGAGAAGTTACACCTAAATTATATTTTGCAATACGTATTAGAGGTGCTCCAGGGATGAGAACAAAAATAATGGATACATTGAAAATGCTCAGAATGCACAAAATTAATCATGGTGTTCTTATCTGGGGAATTCCTTCATACAAAGGAATGCTTGTAAAATGTAAAGACTATATTTCTTATGGAGAAATTGATGAAAAAACACTGGTTAGATTATTACGAGTAAGAGGAAAAGTCGAGGGTAATCATCCATTAACCGAGGAACACATTAAAAATCTAACTAATTATAAAACTTTTAGAGAATTAGCGAAAGCATTATTAAATGGAGAAATTCAATATCGAGAAAAAGATATTTATAAAATTAAACCAGTATTCCGATTACATCCCCCTAAAAAAGGACATAAAGGAACTATTAAGAAACATTACAATGAAGGTGGAACTCTTGGTAATGTTGGTATTTATATTAATGAATTAGTACATAAAATGCTATAATTTTAAGGTGAGTAATAATTACGAGAAAGTTTCCTAAAAAAGTTCGGAAAATGAGAGGTAGACGTACTCATGGTTATGGTAGAGTAGGACAGCATAGAAAAACTGGGCAACGCGCTGGAAGAGGAAAAACCACTCAATGGAAGAAGAGCAAAAAAAGTTATTATTTAAAACAAAAGGAGCTCGGATTTCCAGACCCCGATTGGGATATGGGAAAGAAGGGTTTTAAAAGACCTCAAGATATTACCAGAATTTATAAAGTTAATACAATTAATGTTAAAGACTTAGATCAAAAAATAGATGGCTTCGTTTTAGAAAAAAAAGCAACAAAATCTGGAAACACATATAATATCAATCTATCAACAATTAATATTCAGAAAGTATTAGGAAGAGGAC
>JBHLNL010000055.1:0-19248 GCA_048941605.1 Promethearchaeota archaeon
GAATTATAAATCTTAAGGTCTTATGATTCATTAAGTCTTTTTATTTTATTGATAGCTTTTTCAACATACTCATCAATGATTTTAAGTACTTTTCTATAAGTCTCATTAGATGTGTAATACGGATCAATAATATCAATATTATTCTTCTCTCCATTAAATTCCTTTAGTGTAAAGGTTTTTTCATTAATATCTCTAATATTAGAATAATTGGATTTAATCTCTATTGAATGGCTTCTTTCCATTGTAAGAATTAAATCTTGCTTTTCCAATAGTGTACGATTTATTATTTTTGGAGTAAAATTTGAATGTTCTATTCCTTTACCTTCTAAATATTTTCGGGATTCTGGTTGCATATAGCTAAAAGCGTTAAAAAACCCACAAGAATCAAATTTTACATCTAAATGAAGTTTTTTAGCATAATATCGAGCTAAATATTCTGCTGCAGGAGACCTTGCTGTGTTTCCTAAACAAACAAAGAGGATTTGGCTAATTTTATTCATTATATGTCATTCTTCATTTTATCTTCTGATTTATTAATCCTAATAATCTTTTCAATGACTTTTAACACTCCTTTCTCAATTCTTTTAAGAGTTTTATTATATTCTTTTTGTGTTAAATAGAAAGGATCTTTAATCTCTAAATTTTTTTTTTCTCCGGCAAATTCCAATAATAAGAACACTTTTTTGTCTATATCATTTACTTCCTTGAATTTTCTCTTTAATTTATTAATATGATGTTTTTGTTCAAAACCTAAAATTAAATCTTGATTTTCTAATAATTCTAAATCTATTCTTTTTGTTTTAAAATCACTAATATCAATACCCTTAGATTTTAAATAATCAACGGTTCCAGGTTGAGCTATTTCATAATAATGATAAATCCCTGCTGAATTAAATTCAATTTCTTTTAGATCATCTTTATATTTTGTTTTTTTGAGCCAATTTGCATATGCTTCAGCGAATGGACTTCTACAAGTATTTCCTGCACATAAGAAGAGAACTCGTTTTATCTTAGACATTTTAAAAACTTCCCATATTCTATTTTAAGTAATTTTTTTTTACAAAAAAAAATTTTGATTAAATTCAAAAGGAAATAAAAATATAGAACAAAACATAAGATTCTAGAATTGTGAGACTTTCCCTATGGCAGAAGATATAAAATTTGAGGAATATAAAGAGGACGTAGAATCATTATTTACACCAAAAAGAAACTACACATTTTTAGTTGGTGCAGGAATCTCAATGGATCCTCCTACAAACATGCCTTCTGCCAGACAGATTGTAAGGAGTTTATTAGAATTTTGTGCCCCACCAGATGAGGTTGAAAATCTTCTCTCATTGGAAATGTTAAGGTTTGAACTAGTAGTTGAAAAAATTCAAGATGTTTTTGATAGTGAATTAAAATTTTTAGATTATCTAGAATATATTACTGAACCAAATCTCATTCATTTATTCTTAAGTAATGCTATTATTCGAGGTAATTATGTTGTTACAACCAATTTTGATTATTTAATTGAACAAGGATTGTTAAGACTTCTCGACCAGAAATGGTATCAAGATATAATACCAGTCATCTCTAAAGAAGATTTCATAATTTATCAAGATCCGAAAGCTCTTGTAGAATCTGGCAAATATCCCTTATATAAAATTCATGGTTCTAAGCGTAATATTATTACTAAAAAAGATACAAATGAATCCCTCATAACAACTCTAAGTGCTTTAGGAAAAGACCGCGCAGAAGGAGAGACATTTGCTATTGAACCCTATAAAAAACCAGCTATGTTCAATTTAATGAACAAAAGAACCTTAGTTGTGATGGGCTATTCAGGTAGTGACGATTTTGATATTGGTCCTGCTCTAAGAGAAATGCCTTTCCTTAATCGTCTTATTTGGATTGAGCATTCACAAGACCCTCAAACTAAAATTATTAATGTTAATAAGAGGGAAAGTTTAGTTTCTCAAGATGTTTCCTCTCATTTAGAACAATTATTAGTAGATATTTACTCAAGAAGTGATTTTGAAGTTATATTAATTAAAACGAATACAAATAATTTTATTCAAAAAGAACTATGGAATATTTTTTTACCCTTTCTACCTCTTAATGAAATAAATTTGTTTGAATCAGAAAAAGAAAGGCTCATATTTTCAGAATGGATAAAACCACTCTATGAAGAAATACCCATAATTCTAAAATATAAATTTGCTTCTCAATTATTCTATTATTTGAAAGATCTTAATGCTACAAAACGATGTTCTGAAAAAGGGATTTTAATTGCTGAAGATGTAAATGATATGACTTCAAAATCCTTTTTTCTTAATATGCTTGGAATGATTTTTCAAATCACAGGATCTTATAAAGAAGCATTACAAATATATGAAACTGCTCTACAAATTGATGAATCTATAAATGATATTGCTGGAAAAGCTACTGATCTAAACAATATTGGTTCAATCTATCTTACAATAGGGGAATATGATAAAGCACTTGAAAGATATAATGAAGCCTTGGATATTGTCGTAAGTTTGGAAGATTTATCTAGCATAATATCATGCAAAAATAACATAGGTAGAGTATATGAGGTCAAGAAAGAATTTGATCTAGCATTGAAATATTATTTTGAGGGTGTAAAGATTACTGAAGATATTGGAGATCTTAATCGAAAGGCAACACTTCTAAATAACATAGGAATGATATATAAATCCAAGAATGAATACGATAAATCAATTAGTTACTATAATGAAGCATTACATATCTCAGATCTTTTAGGAGATCTCTTCGGGAAGATAATTCTTTTGAATAATATTGGTAGAGTCCACGATGAATATAGGGATTATGAAAATGCTTTAGAAAAATATAATCAATCTATGGAGATGGCTGAACAATTAGGAGATCTTTCTAGAAAAGCAGGTTGTCTTAATAATATTGGTTCGGTTTATTTAACTCAAGGAAAACTAGAACTTGCCCTAAAAAAATTTCAAGAAGCACTAGCAATTGAGGATAAATTGGGAGATCCTTTAATGAAAATTATTTATCTCAATAATATAGGGATGATCTATAACAATCAGGCTAATTACAATCTAGCAAAAGAAAAATTTATGGAAGCTTTGGACATCGCTAATGATATAGGTGATTTATCAAAGAAAGGGTTATTATTAACTAAAATTGGGGCAATTGAAATGCTTCAACAACAATATTTAACTGCCCTAGATAAGTATGAAGAAGCTGTTTTGACATTTGAAAGTCAAGGAGATCTTTCTAATAAAGCAGCAAGTCTTAGTAATATTGGTAGAATTTATGAGATACAAGAAAATTATTATGAAGCATTAAGAAGATATGAGGAAACTCTTCAAATTGATCAAAATTTAGGAGATCCAATGGGAATAGCCAGTGATTTCTATAATATTGGTAAGATTTATAATAAACAAGGAGAATATCGAAAAGCTTTATATAATTACGAAGAGAGTTTAAAAATCTTTACAGAGCTCGAACAAAAGCAATATATTGATGTAATTAAAAATTATATTGATAATATTAATAGAAAAATCTCTAAATAAACCCTAATTTAGGATTTTCCTTAATTTTTATGGAATAAAATTTTAATTCAATTAATGTTATTTTAAAATAGATTTAAATTATTTTTAGGAAAAATTTAAAAATTTCCATTGAAGTTTAAAACAGATTTTTTAATTATTGGAAGTGGGATATCTGGGCTTTCTCTTGCATTACATCTATCTAAATTAGCACCAAACGAAAAGTTATTATTAATAACAAAGGAAACTTTAAAAGAAAGCAGTACATACCATGCACAAGGAGGGATTGCATGCGCATGGAATAATAATGATAGTTTTGAAAAGCATGTTCAAGATACCTTAATTGCAGGAGATGGATTATGCAATGAAAAAATTGTAAGAAGAATCATTAATCAAGCCCCTGAAAGGATAAATGAATTAATAGAATTAGGTGTAAATTTCAATCGAAATGAAAATGGTGAATATGATTTAGGAAAAGAAGGGGGGCATTCGGTAAGAAGAATACTTCGTGTTAATGACCAAACAGGACAAAATGTCGAAAAAGCACTTATAAAAAATATTAAAAGTATAAATAACATTGATATTAGAGAAAAGTGGTGTGCAGTTAACCTTTATGTTAAAGATTTAAAATGCCACGGCGCTTATGTTTTAGAACAAGAATCTGAGGAGATTCATAATATTGCAGCAAAATCTACAATATTAGCTACTGGTGGTGCCGGTAAAATCTATTTGTATACTACAAATCCAGATATTATTTCGGGAGACGGGATTGCTATGGCTTATAGAGGAGGTGCAATGATATCTAACTTGGAATTTTACCAGTTTCACCCAACATGTTTATACCATCCATATGCTAAATCCTTCTTGATTACAGAAGCTATGCGAGGAGAGGGAGCGATCTTGAAAGATATAAGAGGAAATGAGTTTATGGAAAAATATCATCCTCAAAAAGATTTAGCTCCACGTGATATCGTTTCAAGAGCCATTGATGCAGAACTAAAGAAATCTGGGGAGGATTATGTTTATTTAGATATTGCCTCTTATAAAGATTCTGACTTTATCAAAAATCATTATCCTGGGGTTTATGAAAAATGCTTAGAATTTAATATTGATATTACTAAAGAACCTATTCCAGTAGTTCCTGCTGCTCATTATTGTTGTGGAGGTGTAATGGCTGAAATTTATGGTGGTACTGAGATAAAAAATCTATTTGTTATTGGAGAAGCAGCATGTACAGGTTTTCATGGTGCAAATAGATTAGCAAGTAATTCATTACTAGAAGGTTTGGTTACTGCTCATGAATGCGCTAATTATTTGTCTAATAACATTCCTAATTTAAAAGTTAAGGAGTTCCCTGAATGGGAGTCAGGAAATGCTGTACCTTCTACTGAAGCAGTAATTATAACACAGAATTGGGATGAAATTAGAATGTTAATGCAAAATTTCGTAGGTATGGTTAGATCAGATGCGCGATTGAAAAGGGCTCTTAAGCGAATGAATATTTTTGCTGAAGAAATTGACTACTATTATTGGAATTATAAGGTTGAGAAAAACTTACTTGAGTTAAGAAATTTATCAATGGTTGCTGAATTGTTAATTAGGTGTGCATTATCTCGAAAAGAGAGTAGAGGAACTCATTTCAATGAGGATCATCCTAATAAATTAAAATTAGCAAGAAATTCTTATATTAAACGCCCTTGGTAAGAATACAAAGCTTTTTTTAAGTATAATTTTAAATTATTATTCTCATTACTATTGATAAGTTTAATCTTAAAGAAGTAAAGTATAATTTTGAGTATTGGCAAGAATATTAGAATCGAAAGAATAATCGATCGAAAAAGCAAGAGAACGATTATTATTCCTATGGATCATGGATTAACAATGGGTACTATTAAAGGCCTGGAAAACATTGCAAAAATGGTTGATAAAGTTGCCTTGGGTGGCGCAAATGCAGTATTAATGCACTCAGGCATGGTTGGGGTAGGACATAGGCAATATGGTAAGGATATTGGACTAATTATTCATCTATCTGGAGCAACAAATCTATCACCTGATCCAAATAGGAAAGTTTTGGTGTGTTCCGTTGAAAGAGCTTTAAAGATGGGTGCTGACGCAATTTCGATCCATATTAATATTGGAGCAGATGAAGAACCAGAGATGCTTCAAGATGCTAGTAAAGTTGTAGAAAAATCAAGAGAATGGGGAATTCCATTATTAGCTATGATGTATCCAAGAGGAAAGAAGATAAATGATGAAAATGACCCAGAAGTAGTAAATATTGCAGTGAGAGCCGGGGTAGAATTAGGCGCGGATATCGTTAAAACCAATTACACGGGTGATATTGATTCTTTCAAAACAATTATTAATGGAGTTAAACCAATTCCAGTAATTATTGCAGGAGGTCCCATAATGGATACAATCCCAGATTTACTTCAAATGGTTTATGATTCGATTCAAGCAGGAAGTGCTGGTGTAGCTTTTGGAAGAAACATATTTCAATCAGAAGACCCTACAAAATTAGTTAATGCAATTAGTAAACTAGTACATAAAAATTATAATGTTGAAGAAGTATTAAAAGAATTCAAATTTAATTAAAAAATCCTAAAAAATTTTTATGACAAATATTATGAAAGTTTATCCTCTATTTAAAAAAAAGCTTGAAAAGCACCCTAATGATAAGCAATTTAAAGTATTAATTTCATTTGAGAATCTCTCAAATCGGGAAAAATTCTTGGAAAAATATCAAGATTTGACAATTTTAAGTAAATTCGATTTTATTCCCTCTATTATTATTAATTTAAGGAAAGAAGAAATTATCTATTTTGAAGAAGAGCCTTTAATCAATCAAATCGAAGAAGATCAAAAACTCTACCTCTCAATGTTAGATGTAATGGAGATATTAGAATTAGATGAATATAAGTATTCCCAAATCTCATATGATGGTAATCATATTAATGTAGGTATCATAGACAATGGTATTAATAAAAATTTTCCATCAATACCCAAAAGTGAGAAATTTAATGATGCTAAAATTCATACGCAAGAAATCTCTCATGGAACTATTATAGCAAGTATTATTAGCAATCAATTTAAAAATGTTTATGATAATCTTATTGGAATTGCTCCTAAAGTTAATTTAATTGACTTAAATCTTTCACATAATAATTATTTTAATTTTTCAAGTGTTCTGGATATATTTGAGAAAATAAATAAAGAAAAAATTGATGTTGATATTCTCTTAATTTGTCTTACTACATCAGAAGCTTCTGATGGGAAAGATATCCTATCATTAGCTTGTGATCGGTTAATAGATAATGGCATAATAATCGTGAGTCCCGCAGGCAATTTTGGGCCTGAAAATTACTCTATAGGAAGTCCTGGAGCATCAGAAAAAGTAATAACTATTGGAGGCATGACAAAAGATTTTATAATCCCTCATTATAGTGGAAGAGGTCCCACTTTAGACGAACGAGTAAAACCAGATTTATGCTTACCTAGTTCTGATATAATTGTACCATTATCGGGGGATTTAAGAGTAAAAGTTACTGGAACTAGTGTTGCTGCTTCAATAGGAGTCGGAATTATTGCATTAATTAAAGAATATGATAAAAATCTTACTTATAATGAAATTATAGATTTAATGAAGAAAGCGAGAGTTGATTTAAAGATTGAACCAAACTCCCAGGGTTTCGGAACCATAAAAGTACCAGATATATTTAAAGAACTTGACTTGTATCATCAGCAATTGGTACCATATAATTATCTTATTAAAAAATCCATTAAAGTCGCTATTGAAATCTTTATAATTCTAATCCTCCTATTCTATATCATCTTCTTTTTTAGAATGGTATAAATAGAATCAAATATAACAAAAATTTTATTATAAAAATTCAAAATTATTAGTTTAATAACTTCGATGTGAAATATTAAATACTAAAGTTATTAATTCTTAAATTGTAATATGACCCAAAATAATGTAGTCCATATAATAATAGATAATAGAGAACAGAAGTTAAAAGAAATATTAGATAAAAAAAAAGATACAATAACTTACGACTCAAAACAATTAGATATAGCTGATATTGTTATTACTAGTGAAGTCGCAATAGAAAGAAAGGAAGGTTCCGACTTTATTTCTTCAATAATGGATAATAGATTATTTGAACAATTACTACGTTTGAAAGACACATATGAATATCCTATTCTAATTCTTGAAGGATTAAATGACGAAGTATTTGAGACTACAGGTATGAAGATCTCATCAATATATGGAGCACTTGCTTTTATTTCATATAAATTGGGGATTTCAGTGATTCCAACTCGAAATATTGAAGATACAGCTATAGTAATTGAAAGAATTGCTTATAGAGAACAAATTAAAGATAGTTCACTAATATTTTCAAGAAAAGCCCCAAAAAATATGTCTAAAAAGGAGAGAAGATCTTTTATTATAGAAGGGTTGGTTGATATTGGTCCCAAAAAAGCCAATGCTTTGATTGAAAAATTTAAAAATCCATATCAAGTCTTTAAAGCAATAAAGCGTACAGAGATTTTATTTACAAAAACAGGGAATCCTAAAGGTATTAGTGGTCCCCTCGAGGAACTTACAGGTTTTGGGTGGAAATTTGTTGAAAAAAACCAAAGGCTTCTTTTTGGTAAAAAGAAAAAAAGTCCTCAGAAAAAAATTAATGATGAATATTAAAAATTCTAAAATTTAATTAGATCTCTTTGTTTGAAGTGTTGATATTTCTTTTTCTCTTGAGAAGCAGGGAAAAATTTTAGGTCTATCTCCTCACCTTTAATTAATTCTACCAAAGCAGTACCATTCGTTTGGAATTTATTCCCGGTTTCTCGAAATTTAACAAATACTGAATCATCAGAGAGAACTTGAAGTAATCCTTGAGTATTTTTTTCAACATTATAAAGTAATTTAAGACCAGCTTCTAGTCTTTCCTTGGAAAGAGAACCGTCTCGAATAGGAAAGTTATTTGGACCAAAACCTTCTGAAATATAGTGATTCGTATGAAAAAATCGATCTGTAATATCTGTTCTGTAAGATGCATTCCCGGTAGTCTCTAGATTTACTACCACATTTGTTTTTAAAGAAGCTATATTATAGCTGGCTCCACCAGAACGCGGAATATATCTTTGGGCTGCTAAAAGTGAATCTTCAATAGTTTTTTGTTCAAATATATTTCTTCCAAGAAAAATACGAGATACTCCCACGCTTTTAGTAGGATCTGGTAACCCATTACAACAGAAAAAGATTCCATTAACGTTAAATCCAAATGCCATTCCTGGCAAGATTCCAGGATAAGAATATGCTAAAAAAGAGGGACAATTTTCTACTTTCTCAAATAAAAAATATGCATTTTTACCCATAATTGGATGCGCATCTTCATTATGAGCAATTAAAGTTTTATTTTTAAATTTAAAAATTCCTGTTGAGCAATTATCAGCTCTAGGCATGTGAAAATAATTATGGATAAAGATGTCATGAAATTCTATTCCAGATCCTTCAGAATACCCTCTAAGTTCTTCCATATATTGTGGAAAAAATTTCTCTGAAATTTTTTTTACTTTTTTTAATCTCTTGGGATTTTTTTTATCCCAAATCTTATTAACATTAAATATAGGAAGATTGTCTAATGTATTTTTTATTCGTTCCTTAAAATATTGTCCAACTTGAAATCCAATTTCATAATTTGTTCCACTTACTCTTAATACAGGAAGAATTTCTGTGGAAATCATATTATGAATAAATTAACTGTGATTTTTAATTATATTTTTTTATAAATTTATTTATTTCATTTTAGGAGTCTACTATTGATATAAGGCATCTATTTGAAACTTCAAAAATTTTAATTTTATTCTTTAACTCTATTCTTATATCCTTATTAGTTAATTAGCTTCAAAGTCATAATTATATAATTTAGAAATTAAGGGATTTGATTGTTTATTTATCACTAGTAGCTATATTTTTCTCGAGTATGGTTTATGGAATCATTGGATTTGGTGATGCCTTAGTATTAATACCAATCATAACTCCAATTATCGGAATTAAAAATGCGGTTATATTGGTAAATATCTGGGGAATGTTTCCAGCTTTACTTAATTTTATTAAATATCGGAAATTTTTAGATAAGGGATATTTTTTTCGATTTCTATCACTTGGTATTCCAGCAACCATTCTTGGCACATATCTTATAATACATTTGCGAGTTGAATGGATAGAGTTAACTCTGGGATGCTTTATTTTAATATATTCTTCCTTAAAACTATATAAATATTTTAAGAATCCTGATAATCTCGAACTAAAAAATGAGTTAAATACAACATCGCCTACTATATTTCTTGGGGGTTTTTCATATGGTCTATTAACTGGCTTAATTAGTGCTGCTGGACCTGTAAATGTAGCATTATTGGAAAAGACAGGGCATTTTAGAGAAAGTTTTATTGAAAATTTTGCAGCTATTGGTACGATATTGTCAATTTCAAGAATCCCATTTTATTTTGCTACAAACATTTTTCCTTACGATTTATCTTTGATATTTTTACTAGCCTTCCCTATAATATTCCTTGGGACTAAACTTGGTCATAAAATTACTCCCAAAATCTCAGTAAAGAAATTTCAGATTATCATATTTTTCTTTCTATTAGGTATTAGCTTAAGATCTATTATTACAGCAAGTTTAACACTTTTTAAACTATACTGATTTAATATTTTTAGAAATATTTATATTGAAAAGATTAACAAATAATAATAACAAAGGACAATTCAAGATTTGACTATTTTAATTACATTTAAATCGTAATAAATTGAGAGATCTCATGCTAAATTCTAAAATAAATGATAGGAATCGAAAGTCAATTGCATTATTTAGTTTATTTATCATTCTTCTGTTCTGCTTATGGGTTGAAATTCCTATATTATTTAAAGAAGATGGAAAGTCATTAAATCCAATTAACGATTATAAGAATACTTCTAATAATGTAAAAATGTCAAATGGTGTTATGGTTTCTGGAAGTTGGACTGAACTTATAGACGCGGGATTATGCACAGGTATAGGAACATTTTCTGATCCTTATGTTATAAAAGATTTAATTTTAGTAGGTGATGGTTCTGGAACGGGAATTCAAATTGGGGCTAGTAAAGAGGATTATTTTCGAATTGAGAATTGTCAGATTTCTAATTTTGATATTGGTATTCATTTATTCAATTCAAACAATGGAACTTTATATAAGAATGATTGCTCACAGAATGCTATTGGTATTTACATGGAAGGTTTTCTAACTCCAAATCCTACCCCAGAACTATTTAAATATACAGGTTGTATGAATAATACACTTCTTGAAAATATTCTTAATTATAACACGAATGCTGGAATATTTTTAACTTATTGGGGTGATGAGAACAAATTTATTGGAAATATTGTAAATAGCAATCACCAAGGAATGTATATTGAAGGAAATCATCGTCATAAAAACATATTTCTTGACAATATTATAAATTATAATGATGTGGGATTAGAGTTACGAAGTCACGGAAATATTAGTATTATCTCAGGAAATATATTGAGACAAAATAAAGAAATTGGTATATTATTAAACGCAATGGGCTATAATCTAACAAGAAATGTTATGACTGGTTCAGGTGTGTTATTCTCCACAAGTTCGATTGAGGGCATGTCATTTAATTTTATTGATAAAACCAATACTGTTAATGAAGGTCCTATTTATTACTATATAAATAAGACAAGTCTCACTCCAAATGATTTTTTAAACGCGGGTCAAATAGTTTTAGTAAATTGTTCTAATTCAATTATCCAAAATATAAATACCTCATATTCATCAATGGGAATTACCGTATGTCACTCTAGAAATGTAAAAATAAATGGGTGTCATAGTTCAAATAATCTCATAGGACTTAATTTATATAATTCTAGCAAGAGTATTTTTGTTGATTGTATTTTCAATAATAATATGTTTGGAATACAAACAGGAGGAGGAGGCAAGAATAATACTATAGAGAGATGCACCGTAAATAATAATTTATGGTATGGAATTATTCTAGATTTTTTTTGTGATAAATATTTTGTATTAAATTCCGAATTTGTTAACAATTTTATAGCCTTCCAATTAAGAATGAGTAGTTTTAATACGATTGCTGGCAATGTCATCAAAGATAGTCAATATGGGGTTTATATTATGGGAGGAAGTGAAAACAACCTTTTTTACGAGAATTTCTTTAGAGCGAATGATATTCATACAAATGGTGGATCAACAACAAACAAATGGAATAATTCCCAAATTGGTAATTATTGGGACGATTATATTGGTTTTGATGATGATGGAGATGGGATTGGAGAATTTCCCCATATAATTATTGAATCTCCATTAATATTGGATTATTTTCCTATAGTAGATAAGGCTCGACCTAAAATGATAATTTATGAACCAGAAGTAGATGAAACGTTTGGAACCATCGCCCCTAGTTTTAATATTCTGATAAAAGATAAATATGTATATAAAATGTGGTACACCCTTGATGGTGGAATCCATAATTATACATTTACTCATAATTCTACCATTAATCAAGACGCTTGGAATAAAATCCCTGAAGGCTTAGTCTTACTTAGATTTTATGCTACAGATAAAGCTGGAAATATTGTGTTTAAAGAAATAACGATATATAAGAAGATTTCTGATCTAAGTATTTTTCTAATTGTAATTCTCTCTACTGTAATCGGAGCAATTGCTTTGGTATCTATTGGTGCATTTTTATTAATTCGAAAAAGAAATAGACTAAAAGATTAGATGTCAATTAGAAAGGTGATAAAATGAGTAAGAAAAATAGAAGAGTAGAAGTATTATTAGGAACCCTTTTAATAATTATTATCTCTTTAAGCCTAGAAATGAGTATGCTATCAATTACTAATTTTAATAGCATAGAAAATAATAGATTTTTTCATGATGAGAATGAATTAAGAAATTCCCTAATTTCAGGAAAAATTCATATAAACAACAACTGGTCTGATGCAAAAGATGCAGGTATATGTTCTGGTTATGGAACTTATTCTGATCCTTACATAATTGAAGATTTGATAATAGATTGTGGTGGTGAGGGAAGCGGAATCTTTATTGAAAATTCTACAACTGATTATTTTATAATCAGAAATTGTACAATTTATAATTCGGGTGATGGCCTAACACATGGTCAAATTTTTAATGCTGGAATAAGACTGCTACATACTAGTAATGGAACTATAATTGATAATTATTGTTTTAATAATGCAGGAGGAGGTATTTATCTAGATAATTCCAATGCAATCCTAGTTCAAAATAATACTTTATATAATAACGACGAACCAGGAATTTATCTAGAGCAAAGTTACAACAACTTGATCATCTCCAATAATATAAGTTTTTCTTATACCGCATTACAATTAGATGAGAGTAATGATAATCAAATTGTGAGAAATAATGTATCTAATGGGCATTGTGGTATCTCAATCTATGGTTCATTCAATAATGTCTCAATGAACCTTGCTGAAAATAATTATTGGGGTGTTATTGCTGGTTCTTACAATAATATCTCCAGTAATACAATAATAAATAATGAATATGAGGCTATTAGTTGTGGTTATAACAATAGGATTTATAAAAACTTAATAATTGGAAGTCAAATAGGATTTTACCTTGAAAATCGGCAGAATGTTATTTATAATAATTCTATGTATAATTGTGGATTTTCTGTTTATGGATCTATCGAAACTATAAGTTCTAACGTCATTGAAACTTCTAATTTAGTCAATAATAGACCAGTATATTTTTATTCAAATAAAAATGGATTGTTAGCAGAGAATTTTACCCACTATGGTCAGCCCGGACAGATTATTTTATACAATTGTTCACATTCACATATTAAAAATATAAATATAAGCAATACATCAATTGGAATGATAATCCACTATTGTTTTAATACTACAATTGAAGAAAGTAATTTATTTAATAACACTATGAATGGAATAGACATGCGGTATTGTGAAAATCAAACAATTTCGAACAATAATTTTAAGTTTAACATGTATAATGGACTAAATATTTTAAGGTCCCATAATACCACACTCACCGAAAATGAGTTCAAGAATAATAATAGAGGTGTTTTAATGGGCTTTTGCAATAGAAGCATCATTCTTAATAATACTTTTGCATATCATTTTCCAGTAGATGAGGATATGTATAATGGAGGAGATGGTATTAACATATATGAAAGTTTTTTCAATTTAATAGCTGGAAATAATGTTTATAATAATACTAAGAGTGGTATTATTTTAAGAGCAGGATATGATTATAAAAGTAATTATAATGTAATAATAGGAAACAACATAAGCTATAATGGAGGAAATGGTTTATATATAGAAGGAAATTATAACAACATTTCAGGAAATATCATAATTTATAACAACATAGGTATTGATATTGAGTCAAATTCCCTGAGTAATTATATTTTCAGCAATATATTTATTAGTAATAATCTAAATGCCAGAGATGATGGTGTGAACAATCATTGGGATTATCTTCAAATTGGAAATTATTGGGATGATTACACTGGTTTTGATATTGATGATGATGGCATTGGTGAAGATCCTTATAATATCAGTGGGTATGCGGGAAGTCAAGATCATTATCCTTTCGCGACCGAAGCTTCTCAAGCTCCAAAAATTATTATCCATTCCCCTTTGCAGAATGAAGTCTTTCCAATAAAAGCGCCTAAATTTAATGTTACTTGCTTAGACATCCATTTAAATGAAACATGGTACTCTATAAACGGAGGCGCGAATCACACCTTTTCTCAAAACGGGACTATTAACCAATTAGAATGGGAAACACACATAGATGGTCCTATAACTATTAGATTTTATGCGAATGACAGTTTAGGACATTTCAATTTTAAGGATCTAATTGTTATAAAAGACACTCAAGAGCCTTTAATCGATATTTATTATCCTGATATGTATGATTGTTTCAATAACAATCCACCTTATATTTTTGTATTAGCACTTGATGATCATATTGACAGCTCATGGTATTCTGTTAATGGTGGGAAAAACATAACGTTTAATATTGTTACTAGAATAAATCAATCAGAATGGGTTCCCCATTTAGATGGTATAATCAATATTACATTCTATTCCAATGATACAGTAGGAAATGTAGCATTTAAAGAAATCCAGGTTATAAAGGATACAATAATGCCGACTATTGAAATTAGTTCTCCATTAGAAGATCAGACTTTTGGAAGTAATCCACCTAACTTTACAGTTACAATAAAAGATGAATATTTAGATTTAATGTGGTATACTATTGATGATGGAGTTTCCAATCATACATTTACTAATAATGGAACTATAAATCGAGTAGCTTGGGATGCTTTGCCAAATGGAATTGTCACAATCCGTTTTTATGCTCAAGATAAAGCCAGAAATATAGTCTTTGAGGAAATAGATATTGTTAAAAATGTCCCTAGACCAGAACCAGAAATTATATTTGGATATAATCCTCTAATTATTTTTTGTACAATCGCATTTTTCTGCGTTCTATTAATCAAAAGGATAAAAAAAAAGAAAAATTGTAGTTGAATTCTAAAAAAAATATAACAAGTAAAAAGAGAAAAAAAAATAAAAATCAATTGAATTCATTATAATAATTACTGACATATAATGAAGACTCGAAATGAGAAACAGCAGTATATAAAATTTATTACTCTATTCGTAATTTTACTGATGTTTTTATCCCTCCTACAATTTGACAAATTTATTGGAGTTGCGAATAAACAACGACCGACTGGACAGGAAGAGAGTATTATGAATTCATTAAAAACACCTAAGACATCAATTAGAATAGTTATCAATAATAATTGTTCTGCTACTGAAACCTCAAATTTATTTAAAGGATCAGGAACATTTTCAGATCCTTACATAATTGAAGATTTGGTTATAGACGGAGGAGGAAATGGCACAGGTATAACTATTTCTTCTAAAAAGGATTATGTTAGAGTCGAAAATTGTACAATTATAAATTGCGAGATTGGAATTAATATCCATTTAGGATGTAATGTAACTATTATAAATAATAATTGTTCTTATAATGAAATCGGAATTTCTCTTAATAATACATCTCTTAATAACACGATAATTAATAACATATTAAATTTTAACGACTTTGCAGGCATTTACATGGAAAAATGCTATAATAATACCATTAATACAAATGTTATTAATTATAATCTTTATGGAATCTGGTTATCAGATAGTGATAATAATAGCATTCAAGATAATCTTCTCAAAAATAATGAAATATATGGAGTGAATTTCATTGGGGGATCGAATAATTTAATAAGCAATAATTCAATGGAAGGTTGTGGATTTACTTCAGCCCATATTAGCTTTCTTTATAACAAAATTGATTCAACTAATCTTGTTAATAATGGACATTTATATTTCTATATGAATAGGACAAATCTCGGCGAAAACGAATTAGCTGATGCTGGCCAGATATATTTAATAAACTGTAATAATTCTGTAATAAAGAATCAAGATCTCTCCTATGGAGCTACTTCTATTTATTTATCTGAATGTAATGATATTAAAATCTTATATAATAACTTGTCTTCTAATTATGGTAATGGTATTTATGCTAGATATTGTAATAATTTGACAATTAAAGCCAATATCATAAATGATAATTTAAATGGAGGTATTGGTTTAAACTTTGGGAAGGATAATTTGATTTTAAACAACATATTTGAGAATAATGAATTTAGAGGAGGAATTAAGGCATTTGGTTTTATTAATAGTACTTTTTTCAATAATAGATTCATCAACAATACAGAAGGGATGTCCTTTAATTACTTCTGTACGAATAATAATATAACAGATAATATTTTTGCGGGTAGCTCAGTAAGAGGTCTTACATTTGACCTTGATTGTGAATTAAACCTAATTTATTCTAACTTTTTCCGAAAAAATTCCAAGCATTGTTATTCAGGATTAAATAATAAATGGAACAATTCAGAGATTGGTAACTATTGGGATAATTACACTGGAATTGATGGAGATGGGGATGGGATTGGTGACATCCCACATATTGCTAATTTTGATCCTTTAATAATAGATTATCTCCCAATTGTGGATAATGATCCTCCTGTTATAACTATTATAAAACCTACTAATAACAGTAAATATGGTATTTCACCCCCAAACTTTGAGATTATTATCAAAGACAGATTTCTTGACACCATGTGGTATACTCTTGATGGTGGCTTAAATAATTATACTTTCACTGAAAATGGAACAATCAACAAGAATGCTTGGAGTGTATTACCATATGGGCGAAATGTTCTAAGATTCTACGCTATAGATAAGCCCGGACATCTAATTTATAAAGAGATTACTATATATAAAGAAGTCGCAAATTTCGATCTACTTTTAGTTATTATATTATCTGTTTTAATTCCTGTGACTACTGTTTTATCAATAGGTATAATTCTGTTACGCTGGAGAAGAAGAAAACTAATTAGATAATTAAAAAAAAAAGAGATTATAATAATCCAGTATATCGTTGGATTTGGGATTGAATTAAAAGAAGTTGAATATTCCTTGCTCCACCAATTACTTCTTCAATTTTACTGACATCACATAATTCATCAACAGGAGTATTATCTGTAACTGAAACGCCACCCATGTGTTGTTGAACTTCATAGCAAACTTCATGAGTAAGCTTGGCTAAATAGTATTTACCTTGAGAAGAAATCGAGGCGACCCATTTTTCTGCTTCTTTAGATGGTTTTTCTGTAAATAAGATTCTCTCATCATATACAGTTGCCGCTTGTAACGCTAGCGCAGTTGCTGCATTGGTCTTTGTTAATAAATCTGCTAATCCATATCCTACACCTTGATATCTGATAACAGGTTTACCAAATTGTTTCCTTAAATTCGTATATATAATACCATAAATTAATCCAGCCCAGCAGATTCCTACGCCACTCCCCATTATTGAAAGTCTTTCAGGAACTAATCCTTCAAAGAGTCTTTTATAACCAAGTCCATCATCTGCAAGTACATATTCCTTTGGTACTAATACATTATCTAAAATTGTGTGTGAAATCTGCACTCTCGGTACGGAATTAATTTTTAAACGTTCTGTTTTTACCCCAAATTCACGAGCTATAATTGCTTGTACCATTGTGTCTCTTGGATTTGCTTCATCATACACTCCATAACATGCAAAATAATCAGCAATTGCCCCATTAGTTGTATAGACTTTTTCTCCATTGTAAATAACCCCATCATCGGTTTTTGTACACTTTGTAGTCATATTTACTGCATCTGAACCCCTCTCAGGTTCTGTTATACCTATACACCCAATTTTTTGCCCAGATAAAAGTTCATCTTGTACCTTCATCGGGATATTAGATTCTCCACCATGTTCATAATAATGAAAAGTAGGATTCCCACATAATATTCCACTTGCTACTCTTGATAGTTCTAATTGAGGGTCTAATAATGAAATATGAGTACCTAACAATATTTCACTTTTCATTCCAAAGGGCTTGAACTCTTTCCATGGATTTATCCTTTGTATATAGCCACGACTTCCAAGTTCTGGAAGTAAACCATATACATCCTTTGATTTATCGATTTTAGGGTTTAAATCTAAGCAAAAGTCCTGTAATTCTTTACAATAATTGCGTTCTTCTTCATTTAACATTGGAAATACATTATCATTAAAGATTTTGAAGACATTTTCCAATGACATCTTTTCTAGAATTTGATCATCTATAATTTTCTCTTGAAACATTTTATCGTCAATTCTAATAGTAGTTTTAAAAATTTGAAAGAATTAATATTAATTAGACTAAATTTTTTATTCCAATTAAATCTTTGATTTCAAAAAGGATTTAGAAAGAATTCTTTATGAATTCAATTAACCATAATTTTCCTTTACATATTTTTGAACTCTTTTTATCTCATCTAAATGAGTTTCAACTTTTCCAAAAATATAGAATCTTACTTCAGGACCAGTTCCGCTAGGTCGAAAGTACAAAGTTGAATTTTCGCTTTTTAATTGATATATATCTATCATATTATTATTGTCTGATAAAGCTTGTATTTCATAGTCTTTACCGTTGATTGCAATCTTTTTTCCATCATTTTTTTCAAAATTTTTCATAATTCTGATCTTTTCTTCATCATTAGCAGAAATTGTGCGGTTTATACCTTTTATTGACCAATCAATTGATTCAGAAATTATAAAACCTCTGCAAATAAGTTCTGTTATTAATACTAAAGCTGGAACAGGATATTTATCTGCTATTATTGTAAAGTCAGTAGAAAAATCATATTCTCCTGTCTCTTTATTTTTAGACACATTTAAAATGTTGAGCGTATGGCCTCCACTTTCTTCCCAATATACCATTAAAAATGATTCTCTTTCAATTTGTTGATTTTCCATTAATTTAACTATTTGGTCTCTTAGAGGTTTAGCATTATTAATCTTAATTAAATTTCTATTTTCATCTTCAAAATATAGAATCGCTGTATCAATTTTTGATTGATCTACTTCAATTCCAAGAAGGAAATACATTATTACACCTAAATGCTTATAGCCTACTCCTGTTAAAATATTTATAAAACTTGTTTTATCTCCACGTAAA
>JBHLNL010000208.1:0-4470 GCA_048941605.1 Promethearchaeota archaeon
GGTGGAAATTATCTTTTCTTCAGTAGTAGCCATTTTTACATCCCTCCATTATTTTTTTGTATCTGATATAAATATAAATATTTTTTTCCTTGGCTTCCATACGGAGAAATTGAAAATTTAGAGTTGAAATTAGTAATTTCGTCTAAAACCTCTTTCAATATTGCTCCCATTTCTTCATTATTCGTTTTCATTTTTCTTTTCTCCATCATTTTTATTTTTTAAATAATAAATTATTTAAACAATTAATTAATGTTGTGTATAAAAAATTAAAGGAGAAGAAAAAAGTTTAAACAAGTTTATATAGAAAATCGTCTACGAATAAATTATGGAGAGAATTTTTAGAAAACTACAAAAAATAAGTGGTTCATTTTTTGTAAGTTTACCAAAAAAGTGGATTGAAAATTTTGACTTAAGTAGCAAATCACCAGTTGCTATAGATATCAGTAGTGATGGATCCTTAAGAATTTCACCAAAAACTGAGCAAGAGGACGTGAATTTAACAGAGGAGATTATACTTCATTCAAGTCCATTTATCGCCAGAGAGATTGTAAAACATTGCCTATCAGGTCAAACAAATATAGTTGTGATCTCAGATAAAGAGATTGATAAAGATTTAAGAAGTGAAATAAGATGGTTAGTAAACGGACTTCCAAATACAGAAATCATTGAAGATCAACGACAACGATTGGTGATACAAAATTTTGGTTATAAAAAAATTCCCACAAAAAAACTTATTCAACGCCTTTTATATTTAATTGCCGATATGTTAGAAAATTTAATAGCAGACCGAGTTGATGATTTGAAATATAATTTCGATCAGTTAAGAAAATTTTACTTCATATTGGTAACACATATAAGAACTTACCTTAGAACTGGGATATATGTATCAGAAGATACAGATTTTACACCACTTGAAGCTATGGACTATAGAATGTTTTGTGAAAAAATAGAGGAGATTGGAAAGATTTTAAGAGATTTACGTCTTAGTGAGAATGTTAAAGAATTTTTCCTAGAAATTAACCAATATTTCAATGATATAATGAATGCTTACTTAAAAAAAGATTTTGTTTTAGCACACAAAGCATGGTTAAGAAAGGATTCTTTAGTAGAAAAAGCAAATTCTTTAATGAGCAAGTTAGATTATGAGGATAAAGATAAAGTGAAGAATATGATAAGGATTGCTGAGAATTGTAAGGATATGGCTGCTTTTATTTAGCAAATGAAACAATTAAATTATATTATAACAAATTTATGGTTTTATTTCATTATTACAAGTCCAACACTTTTCTCCATTTGCCTTTAAAGAGTAAGCACATGTCAAACAATAGCAAGTTTTACAATTAGGACAAATGTATACAGTTCCTACTATTTGTCCTTTATGGACAACACAGACAAATTTTTGGTCTTCTATTTTAAGCTCAGATTCCAATTTTTCTAGTTCTCTTTGTTCTTCAATCGATAAATCAGTTGTTTTACCACTTTCTTTTATCTTCAACTTAACTAGGGATGAGGGCTTTTTTTCAAGATCATCTTCAGTTGAATTGTCTTCAGATAATTCCCGAATTTCACTTAAATTCGTTGATAAACTTGTTTCTAGAGGACAGGCTGGAGCGGTAATCCCTATGGTACTTCCAGAAATGGATGGTTTTTTTATTGCATTTAAAGCTGAAATTATTATGCTCTCTTCTTTTTTAACCATTTCCAACTGTTTAAGAACCTCTTGTTCTTTCTCTTTATAACCTGCTTTTCCGAATAAATCTGAAGCAGATGTAAGAAATTCAGATCCAATATCAAGAAGTTTCTTTTTCTCTTCTAGTCTTAATTCTTCATCGGCTCTTATTAAGTACCATGCGGCATCAAAATAAGAAGAGGTTGCTAGAGCCCAATCCGCCCCATTTTCAAATCCTCCTTTTCTATATGAAGAGGCTGCATTTCTGAGCATAATTTTGATTTTAGGGTATAATTCAGCTTTATTTTTTGCTACAGTTAGCTCATCAAACTTACACCCAATTTCTAATGCTTGACAAAACGCGGAATTTCCAGATGCTAATGATTTCATTTTAATAGAAGAGAAGAGATTATTAGCTTTTGTGAATAAGATTGATGCTTCTGCGAACCTAGTCGAGTCTTTATAATATTCTGCGAATTCCATGCTTTCCCAAGCTCTACACAGATAATACCCCGCCTCTAATTCCTCCCGCTCTTTTTCGATTGTAAAACTGTTACATACCTCCATGAATTTTGCTGCTGCTAAGGCAAAATGTTCCGCAGCAGCATTATATTCACCTTGCTTGCTTAGTATTCTCGCTTTTTCAACATTGATTCTAGCCAAACAATGCTTTATTCTTACTTTAGCTAATTTTATAAGTTTGCCAATTCGTTCATTTTTTCTCTTATTTTTTGACTCCTTTAAAGCGTTATTTAAAGATTCCCTAGCATTTTCAAAAGCTTTTATTGTTAGTTCATACTTTTCTGTTGCTATTTCATGTATCTCTTGCTTACTAAAGTGTTCTGCTTCCTCTAACAAAATCCACGCAGAATAATAATCAGCCTCATATTTGTATCTTGATAAATTGCTGAGAATGTCGTAAGCCTTTTCGTAAAATTCTTTAGCTTGAAGGTGATTTTCTCTTTTATGAAACGTTTTACTTCTTTCAATAAGATTCCATGCATAGGCATAATTGATTTTTTCATTAATTCTTAATATAAGTGGTTTATACATCACATACTTTAATGATTCTTTATGAGTTTCAAATGTTTTTTCATAATAATCTGCTGAAGCGGAGTGGTTACCTAATCGATCTTCTATTCGGGCGATATATTCATTCGCCGCAGCTGCATAATAAAAATAACCTTTTTCGATGCTTTCCTCAACAACTTGTATAAACAATTCTTTTGATTGCTTCAAGTATTCTGAATTGTTCGCAATGATACTAATATCTTCATAAAGTAGACCTAACCGCATTTGCATTGTGAGATTTCCGGTTGTGGATTCCCAAGTATGCATCATGTAATCTTTAGAAGCTTGTGCGGCTGTTAATAACATTTTGAGTTTGCTTTCCTTATCATCGGTAATATCAGCAAGAGTTTTATAAGCTCTGTAAAGTGAATTATAACTAAATCCTTTAACCAATCCCCCCTCAAACTTTTCACCGATTATTTTTGCTTTTTTAGCACAATTTAATATCTCCTTAGAATATTCTTCTTGCTCTTCTTTTGATGAGGTGAGAACAATTAGTTGTGAATATGAATAAATTAGCATTAAATGTGACCACATGGAGATGGGTGAGACTTCAAAAAATTTTAAAGCTTTTTTAGCGTATTCCACCCCCTTTTTAGCATAAGATATTCGTTGGCGTGTGGTAAACATCGTCATTTGAGAAATATTTGCATAATAAAAAGCAGGCAGTAAATTCGCAAAGAAGTATGTAAAAGTAGGAGAGTCCTCATATGCTTTTCCTAAATTAATGATTTCATTAACATCTTTAAAAATTCTTGTTTGGACATATTTAAGCCTCCGATTGAAATAAGCCCACCATTCAAGAAAAAAAATCGATAATATTTTCATTGATGTGTTCTTTGCTCGATCATTAAAAATTAATGATTGTTCAAGTAAGTCTATACCTTTATCAATAAAAACACTCTGTTCTTTTTTATCTTTAGCATAATGAGTAGCATATGCACTATAAGTACTTCCAACTGCGAAATATGTCATTCCAAGGGCTCTAGGGTCATCCCAGTTCTTAGTTAACTCTGAAAACTCCTCAAATTTCAAGAAAACATTTTTGATATATTTGTAGAGTCGGTCATCCCTTTGAAAATTTGTACTAAAAATTCGCCAGAGATTAGTTGTTATTCCAGCATGAAAACCTATACCAAGATATTCAAAAGCCTTAATTTCCTTTGAAAGATTCCATGATTTTTCTTCTAATTTAAAACATTTATCGAGATATTCTTTAAACTCTAATGTATTTTCACAATTGACTATATTAAAAAGTAATATCATTAATCCATTACTTAAAGTTCTTGCTGTAGCTTCTTTGTTTCCCTCCTCTTCAAAAAAATTACTAGACTCTAAAAATACTTCATATGATCTATTAAAATTTTTTTTTGCCTCTGCTATTGAGCCTGAAATAAGTCCATTAATGTAGAATGTATTTGCTTCACATTCTAAGATGTTAGGTTTCGATCCAATTCTTTTATAAAATTTTTTTGCCATTTCAAACGCTTTAATACCATTTTTACAGGTATTAAAGAAAGTTTTTGATGAGATTACGGTTTCTAGAGCCTTTGAATAAACACCTCCGAGTTGACTGAAAGCCTTCGCAGCTTCTTCCAACAAATTCTTATTTAAAAAGCTCTCTGCTGCTTGTTCATATAATTTAGCAGCTTCTTCTAAATTATAATTTTTCTCTTCATTTCGAGCGATTTCTAATAAAGTCTCCTCTCTCTCTCCTTTCATTTTTTACC
>JBHLNL010000209.1:0-257 GCA_048941605.1 Promethearchaeota archaeon
TTAATAAAGCTGATGCTCTAGCAATAGCTTCATAAGCAAATGCTCGATCAAAATCACGAATATCATTATCTTTAGTTAATTCTAAGCATTTCTTTGCATGATATAATGCAGGTTCACCTCTTTCTAAGACGCTATAGACACGTGAAATTATCCATTCACCTCTTTGAAGGTTAGTTGGTCCACCTTTCCCTTCAGAAACTAAAATTCCCCAGTGATACCTTGAAGTATGTACAGTATGAATCATATTAAGATTATCT
>JBHLNL010000209.1:267-4465 GCA_048941605.1 Promethearchaeota archaeon
TAGTTCTATCTTTTTTATCAAGATAATCCCATGTTTTATTAAAAGTACTCTTTGCTAATTTCTCATGGAATTCAATATTTTCAGTTTCAACTACATTTGACATATTTTTTATTCACCTTTTAGTTATAATTAATAATTATTAGTTGAGTTCTTTAATCCATTCACTTAGAAATATAAAAATTTTAACTCTGAATATTAAAGTAAAAAACATTAGAACTAAGGTAATTTATGAATTATTAATTGAATACTAGAAATCCCCAATTTTGATGGATATTTGTATAGGTTCATTTCATATTGTTAAAATAAAATTTAGGTCTTCTATCTCCAAAAATATCATTAAAATCGTTCAGCTTTTTATCTTTTGCTTTTAAAATATCAATATCCACAAAATCAACATAAACTTTATTACTTGGAGCAGAAGATAAAATTTCACCATTATAAGAAGTTATTTGACTTTTACCTGTGAATTTGAAATGATCAGATCCTCTGTGTTCTTCACCAATTCTATTTGAAGTTATTGCGAATACTCGATTCTCTAAACACCTTGTGACCATCGCATTTTGACAGTATGGCAGGACTAAATTTGAAGGATGAGCAATGATATCTGCACCAAGCAAAGCAAGAGTACGTGTAGTTTCTGGAAAAATCCAATCAAAACATATCATAATTCCAATATTTATCCCGTTGACTTTATATGTTCTTAATGGTTTGTCTCCAGGAGAAAACCAAGATTTTTCTTTAAAATATAAATGAATCTTTCGATAAGTACCAATAACTTCATTATTTGATACAATCATTGCTGCGTTGTATATATTATCTCCCTCTCTTTCGATAAATCCTCCAATAATTACTGATCCCGTCGTTTGAGCGATCTTAAGTAAAAATTGGGCAGTATCCCCGTCATGATCTTCAGCAAATAATATGGCTTCTTCTTTAGAAGTGAATGTATAACCAGTAGCAAATAATTCTGGTAAAACTATTAAATCTGCTTTATTATTTGCAATCAATTTCTCTATTTCTTCAAAATTGTGCTGTTTATCTCCAAAGGTAGGAGATGTCTGAACATATCCAACTTTCATTTTTAATCAACAATAATTATATTTTAATAAAATAAGAATTTCAGGTTTTATTATTCAATTTCATTGTGCTTATCTTTTCGCACAGTATAGAAATCCTCATATTGAACTTCTGATAATATTTTTCCCTCAAGTTGTTTTTCAATTATTTCTTTCAAATCCTCTTCAAAAAATACATTCTTTTTAAACTTTTTAGCAGGAGCGCCTAAATAGATCCAATTTTCTTCTAATTCTTGACCAATTGTAGTCATAGAATGACCTCCTAAAATCGAATTCTTTTTCATGTGAGTTCCAGGCATAATCACACTTTGGGAGCCAACTATTACATTATCTTCAATAATGGTTTTTCTTATGATAAACAAATTTCCGACTATAACTGCTGATTGAACAACAGCTCCTTGCCCTACAGTGACGTTTCGACCAAATTTAATAAATTCTGTATCAACCCATCCCTCAAATAAAGAATTAGAATATTTAGTTTTTACTCCAAATATTTTAAAGCAAATATTATCCATGAATGGGAAAGGAAATTTGTGAGATATCCAAATTGGCCATTTTTTTATAGTATTTCTTAAACTCCAATATCTATAATCCTTATCTTTTCGATCTCTTATAAAAACACCTTCACGAGGTTTATGAATAAGATTAACAATTAGAAGTAGGATTTTTGCAAAGAATAATGATATTAATATTGATGTAATATACATTATAAAAATTAAAAGTGGTAAGAACAAATAAAAATGAATATATTTCTCAAGGATATAGAGTTTCCACAACAACCAAAATTCAAATTGAATTGAAAAAATGCTCATCCAAATTAGAAAAATATAGAATATTAGATATCTCTTTTTTACTAAAACTAAACTTGTATTTGGTCCCACTTTTAAACTTGAAGGAACAGACATTTCTTATTTTTCCTCCTTATTATTTTTTATGAGATCTTTCTTATCCTCATCGATATTAACTTCCTGTTGAACTTGATATTTAACTTCATCATCTACATGTTTTTTATAAATTATGTCTCGCCGTTGTTCTGCAAATTTGTTTGGTTTTAACTTTCTGGCATAATGTGGTCCTAAATAAATCCAACCAGGTTCTAAAACTTGATTTGGAATAGTAGCAGAAAATGCACCACTTACTGTCTCCTTCCCTATTTTCGTGCCTGGAGAGATGAGATTTAAACCACCTACAACTGTGTAATCTCCTAGAACGACTTTTTTAATTATTAAATATTTGCCAATAACCATGGAACTCATTACAACAGCCCCTTGACCTACAGTGACATTTCGACCAAATTCGATGAATCCAGCATCTGCCCAAGCATCGTGCATATGACTCGAAAAATCTACCTTAATGTTCATCCATCTAAAGCCCCACATTACTACCCAAGTTAAAGGACCATTATTCATAAACCAATAAACTAACTTTTTTAACTCTACTCTCAATCTCCAAAACTCATAATCTCGATCACCTTCTTCAGCTCTGAAGACACCTTCTTTAGGCTTATGGACCATATTTATTATAATAATGAAAGCTTTGGTAAAAATCGCGATTCCAAAAACGAAAATAAAATATAGAATGAATAACCAAATAGGAATTAAAAACATATTTATATACCAGGGGATATATAAGGATACATCGAAAAATACAGCAACAGCCATATATCCTGAAAGCCATAAGATAGGTATATATAACGCTAAGAACTTATAGCCAATTTTACTTATTGCACTAGTCGTTACAAAATCAATAGTGTAATCAGTTTTTTCTTTACCGTTTATTTTCTTCGTCTTAGTTTCACTCATTTGGTTAGTCATCACCTTCTTCCGTTTTCATATTTGATAAATCCGATTTTTCTTTAATTTCTTCAGCTTTTTTCAAATCTTCTTCTGTGATTTGTAGATAATCCATTACTTTTTTTTTAAAAATCTTCCTTAGAGGTGTACCGAAATAGAAGTTATTCCCTTTCAAAATATTGTATTTAGTTGCACCTGTCATGGGTAACCACCAAGAATTATCCCCAATATCAACCCCAGGAGCAAAACAATTAAATCCAGCCGAAGTAACATTATTTCCTATTTTTATCTTTCCAAATGAAATATTACCGAAAACACCATCCACAGAGTGTGAACTGATGCCTGGGTTTGTCCCAATATAAGAATTTTTTCCAACCTCCACAAAACGATCACCTGCTAATTGTTCCTCAATAACAGTTCCCTTTCCTATTTTATTAGTTCCTACGAAGTTATACATCCAATTTAATAACCAGGGAAAAGGACCACGAGAAAATGCGTTCTTAGGATATTTGATAATAAAACTACGAAAGTGGTATTGATTGAGAGTTTTACTTGGTATATTTCTAGGGATGATGCCCGATTTACTAGGAGATTTCTTTTCTGATATGCCATAAAACCATCGAGTTATTAATGCTACTATAAATAGATGAATCAAATAGCAAATTATTAATACAAAAGGTATTGTTAAAGAAGCAAGAAGGGAGGGTAAATTAGTAAAAAGTGAAAGAAAATTTGGCTCTTGTAAAAAATATGGTAAATAAAATAGCATAATATATATCATAAAAATTATCCCTGGTATTAGAAAAGAGCAAAAGTAAATGACATAAAACAATGGCAACCATAAGCGTAAGTTTAAACTAATTTCTTCTTTTATAATGTTGTTTTCAGAAACTTGCTTTTGATCTGAGTTTGTTGAGACCACTTTTATTTCACAAAAAATATAAATTCCTTTATTGAATGCTTTTCTTATTTGTTTCTTTGGTATATACTTTTGAATATTTAAAAATTTTCAGATTAAAAATCATAGGATAAGTGGAAAATAACATTGCTTATTTTAATTATCCAAAAAAAAGCAAATTAAAGATGAAATATTTACCGGTAATTTTTAGATTTTACTAATATTCATCAAAATAACCTTTATATTCTAAATAATCTATTTGAACTTTGATTGATCAATTTTGGAGAATCTAATATTACATTAAAGCTAAGAAGAAAAGAAAAATGAATGAACTAAACCAAATGGTTGATGTAAATCAAATTATGAATAATATTAAGGAAGAAATTATGCGCCCACAACCATCTAAGGATCGTATTATAACTTATTTATAT
>JBHLNL010000210.1:0-4444 GCA_048941605.1 Promethearchaeota archaeon
GAACAATCTCTCGTACAGTGTGACATATTATTTAAGAATTGAAAATCGCAAGTGTGTTTTTACTATAAAACCTCTCAGATCTTCAAAAAAAGATAAATCCATCATTATTATGAATAATATTTTTGAAATTCTAAGTAAAGAAAATAACCAATAAATAATAGCCTTTTGAAAGATTAACGGAAAGAGATGAATATTAGTAATTGGAAAAAACTTTTTTATTTTTTTGGAAACCATGGAAAAAAAGTGCTAGTTCTCCGTTTATAGTCTGCATATTTGTCATCTCCCTCATAGTGTTTATCTAGAAGCCTTATTCCTGAGACCTTAATGATCATATAGGTTATGAATACTGGACCAAAAACTGAAATAAAGCCAAATGGAACTGCTAAAACAATTATAAAAATACCCCACCATTGTGTTACTTCTCCGAAATAATTTGGATGCTGAGTGTATTTCCATAATCCTTTATCCAATACCTCTCCTTTATTATTTGGATCATTTTTGAACTTGTAAAGTTGATAATCACCAAAAGTTTCAAAAAGAAATCCAATCAGCCATATTAGTGCTCCTATCCATAACGATAAGCCGGATAAATCTAATAGGCTTGTTAAAGGAGGATTGTCGCTAATATTTACAAACCAAACGGGAAAAGCAACTATAAAGATGACAATACCTTGAAATATATAAACTCTAATCAAACTTTTTAAAACAATATTAGTTTTCCATCTTTTTCTCATGGCTTGATACCGATAATCTTCAGGTTTTCCTCGATTCCTAATAAACACATATGTTCCCAATCTTACAGCCCATATAAACACAAGGCTAGTTACAATAATTTGACGAATATTTACAATGCCATTTATTGAAAAATAGAGAATTAGACTGGTTAAAGCAACTACAAAGTATCCTGGCCCGTAAAATACATCCATGAGCCCATTATTTTTCTTAATAGTTCCTACTATAAAAGCGATGATTAGATATCCTAAAAGAAATAATGCAGAATAACCTATGATAACTAACATATCTAAAATTGCCATTTTTTTATCTCACTATAGAATTAAATTGAAATTTTTTTTAGTTATATTGGTGAATAATTGAATTTTCTTTTTATTGTTTCATCTAATAAAATAAAGAAACTTTATGAGATTTATTGAGTTTATTGATTTGAATTGATTTTAAAAAAATTAGTAATTCAAATCTGGATTTTTCTTTAAATGTAGTCAATCATTATTAATAATAAAGAAGCGACAAAATTTCGACGAAAAAATCGCAAATTCCTTTTTAATTAAAACCAATAAAAATAAATTTACAAATTTGTGTATATTCCATAGATTTATCAATCCATAAATAATCAAACATTAGAGAGATTAATCAATAGCTTAATACAAACTAAACATTAATTTTAAATTAAAAGAAATCATAAGTTTATAGGACGGTTAAGGCAATAAAAATTATTAAATAATAAATTTAGCCGATAAAATTATAAAAATAATATATCACATAATTGTTGATGAAGAAAATGCCCAATAATTCCTTTTCGTTAATAGATTTATATCCAAAATATGTGATTAATTCTAAGGGAGAAAAAAAAAGTTTTGATGAAAATAGCATCGCAAAGGTTTTGAACAAAGAAACTGGCCTTGATATGCATATTGCAGAGAAAGTGGCTGAAGATGTTATTCGAAAGATCATAGGTTTAGGTGTTAAAGAGATAACCACAAATTATATAAGAGAACTAGTTTGTGTTGAATTGACTCAACGAGGAATGAACAAATATAGAAATCTTTTTGCTCGAGCAATAAATTTGGAAAACATATCCTTTAAGCTTGATGAAGAATTCCTCATTAATTATAAGAGTAAACACCCAGAATGGGGACCACTTGGTTATATTACATATAAACGGACTTATGCAAGAATTATTGAAAAGGAAAATAGAAAAGAAGAATTTTGGGAGACTATTCAAAGAGTTGTGGAAGGGTGTTATTCCATCCAGAAGGAGCATTGTATCAAATTAAGTTTACCTTGGGATGATGAAAAAGCTCAAAAATCCGCTCAAATAATGTTTGAAAAAATTTGGAACTTTAAGTTTCTCCCTCCTGGACGAGGATTATGGATGATGGGAACTGAATTCATTGCCCGTCATGGTTCAATGTCTCTCAATAATTGTGGTTTTGCTTCTACTGAAGATATTAGTTTAAAGCATTCAAAAGCATTTGAATTTGTCATGGATGCTTTAATGCTTGGTGTAGGAGTAGGTTTTGATACTAAAGGTGCTGGTAAAATAACTATAAAAGAGCCTAAGGAAGGTAATTTTGACTTTCAAATCCCTGATAGTAGGGAAGGATGGGTAGAATCTCTGAAATTAATTTTGGAAGCATATTTTATGGGTAAACAAGTCCCAATATTTGATTTTAGCTTAATTAGACCTGCCGGTGTTCCTATAAGAGGTTTTGGTGGAGTTGCTAGTGGACCAGGACCTTTAAAAGAAATGTTAGAAGAAATCCAAAAGATATTGCAGTCAAGGATAGATCAAAAAATAACATCTGTTGATATTGTAGATGTTATGAATCATATAGGAAAATGTGTTGTTGCTGGAAATGTACGTAGGAGTGCTGAGATTGCCCTAGGTGATCCTGCTGATCTGGATTTTGTAACATGTAAACAAGATGAAGAAGCATTATATTCCCATAGATGGGCAAGTAATAATTCTGTTTTCGCAGTTAGGGGATTGGACTATTCTTTTATAGCAAATCAAATTGCAGTAAACGGAGAACCAGGAGTTTTTTGGCTTGAAAATGCTAAAAACTATGGAAGAATGGGAGATCCACCAAATTTTAAGGATAATAAAGCAGCAGGAGTTAATCCGTGTGGAGAACAAACTTTAGAATCTTTTGAATTGTGTTGCCTTGTTGAAACCTTTCCTTCTAGACATGAGACTTATGAGGAATATCAAGATACATTGAAGTATGCCTACCTATATTCTAAATCAGTTACACTGGTGAATACTCATTGGCAAGAAACTAATGCAGTGATGCTAAAAAATCGACGAATGGGGATATCACAGACTGGAATTATCGAAGCATTTGTAAGACATGGAAGAAGAAGAATGTTAGAATGGTGTAGTAGAGCATATAATTATTTACAAGAATTAGATGAGCAATATTCTGGATGGCTTTGTATCCCTCGTTCCATTAAGATAACAACGGTAAAACCTAGTGGAACTGTGAGTCTTCTTCCTGGAGTGCCTCCTGGAATTCATTATCCACATTCTGAATATTATATAAGGAGAATTCGACTATCTAAAAATTCAGATCTTATTAAATCTATTAGAAATGCTGGATATAAAATTGAAGATGATTTATATTCACCTAATACGGTAGTAGCTGAGTTTCCTATTCATGAAAAGTATTTTGATAGATCAAAAAATGAGGTTTCAATATGGGAACAGGCTGAAAATGCTGCGGCATATCAAAAATATTGGTCAGATAATCAAGTGTCCATTACTATAACGTTTAAAGAAGATGAGGCAGACCAAATTAAACACGTTCTTGAATGTTATGAGGACAAATTAAAAAGTGTAAGTTTCTTACCAATAAAAGAACACGGGTATAAACAAGCTCCTTATGAAGAAATTACGCGGGAACGATACGAGAAAATTATTTCTAATCTTAAAACATATAACCTTGATGATACTAAAGATAGAGCCATTGGTGAAAAGTTCTGTGATTCTGATCGATGTGAAGTTCGATTTTAAAGAGCTCATCCAACCTTATTTATTGAATTTAACTATCTGATTCAACCTAATTGTTAATTTTTTTCGTTAAGTATATAATATTAAGGATTTTAGGATATTCTTAAGAAACTACAAATATGTACAAGAATAGTTAAATCTCATTTATTTAGAAATTGAAGTCTCGATGAAATTAAACAAGAAATTATTTACTACTCTGAATATATTATTAATTTTTTCATTTTTTTTCAATCTCTCTCAATTTTCTTATTCAAATAAAGGAGAATCATATATTGATTTTAATAGTCAAATTAAAAAGAAATTAAAAAATGTCGATTATTGGAACCTTACGGGAGCTCCTATAGATATTGATGATAATAATCCTTCGAAAAATTGGGAAACAACTGTAGCTACATATAATTGGTGCAGAGGTACTGGTACTCTACAAGATCCTTATATCATCGAGAATGTTACAATAGATGGTCAAGGTGTGGGTAGTTGTATCAAAATTAGTAATTCCAATGAACATTTTATAATTAGGAATTGTACATTACTTCATTCTGGTTCAGCATTTAGTGTTGATGCAGGGATTTATTTATTCGATGTTTTTTATGGTGTATTAATTGAAAATACTTGTTCACTCAATGCAAATGGGATTTTATTAGAAAATAGTGAGCATAATATCATATCTAACAATAATACTAATGAAAATAATAA
>JBHLNL010000211.1:0-4415 GCA_048941605.1 Promethearchaeota archaeon
AATACGTATTACTATAACATTTATTTGAATTATGCGATAAATTTATAAGGTTATATTATTTTTTTTACATCTGAATTACAAAAATAGGTTAGAAATAACGTAATATACCGACAAGTTTAAATATATAAATTAAAAGAACTGAGGAGAAAATTGTGCGCTTTTGCGAGGATTGCGGAAATATGCTGGTTCCTAAGGACGGTAAGCTCTTTTGTAAAGCCTGTGAAAAGGAATTTAGCTTAGATACTTCAAAGGAAGAAGATTATAAAATAGTAAAAACAATTAGGCATGATGAAAAAGAGAGTGCTCCTATTGTAGTTAAGGAAGGATTACGGGGAGACAGAATCTCAGCGGAAGATCGTAAAGCCTTTGAAGAAATGTTTGATATATCCGAAGCGGATGGGTACTAAATTAAGGATCTTTTAAGAGCTATATTTAAATCACTTATTCTTCCTTGTTCTTATGTGATTAATTTTAATGTAATAAAATTATTTTAATTTCATATTTTAAAAGTTTTAAATTGTTTAAAGAGTAATTAAATTATAATTAGAGAAATAATTTAACCAATTAAATATAAAATAATTTGGTATAGATTTGTATGTCTGAAGAAAATAAAAAGAAATTACGTGGATTTGCTGGAATTGTATCCAAACAAGTTGAACCTTTAAATCAGAATGAAAAATTTAAGGAAAGATTTAAGGATACTGAAGTTAAGGTTCTTTTAAATGCAAAAGATGGGAAATGGGCAGCATTATTAATTATTGATAAAGGGAAAATATATATCGAAGGTATTAAAAATCAACCTAAAGAAAATATAAAGAAAAAAAAAGTTGGTTGGGACGGTTTATTGCAAACTACAACTCCTATGTTCCTAGAGTTACTTGGTAGTGATAAAGTTTCGATGGGGAAAGTCATTAGGAAAATTTTGATAGGGAAAATTAAAATAAGGGGAATAAAACATGTATTAGTATTACTTAAATTATTTGAATTATAATTTAAGTTCAAAAATTTCTGCTAGAGACAACATTCTCTCTTTTAACTTTTCATTATTTATTTCATCTTTTAATGATTTTAATATTACTTCTTTATCTTTTTCTGCTATTCTTTCTTCAAATAAATCAAGAAATTCTTTCAAAAAGATAATTCTTTTATATGGATCTTTTCGGATTTTATTGATATACCCTTCAATTATAAAATTAGACGAAGTTTTCTCCATTTCTTTACTCGAAATGATTTGGTCTTCAGACCCTATTAGTTCTTGTAATATTGAATTGTTATTAATGATTTCATATGTAATTTTCTTTATCATACCATTCCTAGAAGGTATTGATAAATTGGTAATGTATTCTTCCATTTCTGACTTTTTTTTTTCAATTGCTTTTATCAATTCAAGAATTTTTTCTTTATTTCCTCTTTCCATGAAGAAATATTTCAGTCTAAATTTTTAAATTTAACTGAAAATAATAGTTAATTAAAAAATGTATGCTATTGATAAAGATAATTTAAGAAAATTTCAAGATTTTATTGGATATGAATTTAAAAAAGTAGAACTCTTAATTCAAGCCTTAACTACTCCAAGCTTAGGAAAAGAAATGGGAAAACCACATTATGAGTTCTTAGAAACATTAGGAGATGCTGTTATAAAAATTATTTTTATCTTAAAATTATATCAAAAAGGAATTACAACCCCAGGTAAAATTACACAAATCAAAGCATCTTTAGAAAGTGATAAAGCTTTAAGAAGGGTAGCAAATAAGATTGAATTAGAAAAATATATTTTTAAAAAAGAAGAACAAAAAATAAAGGGAACTCGAATTCTTGCTGATGTTTTTGAAGCAATATGTGGAGCTTTATTTCTTGATTCTAACTATAATTTAAGATTAGTAGAACAAAAGATAATTGATCCTTTTTATAAAGATTTAGAAAAAATGATTCAAAAATCAATTATCTCTACAAAAAATGAATTATTAGAATATTTGCAAGATATATTTAAAACTTCTATTAAAATTGAACTTGATTATAAAAGAAGTGGTCCTGATCATGATTCAATTTGGATAGCAGAAAATCCTAAGATTTTTGATAAAAAAAATCAGAAAGAGCTGAAAAAGATACCAGGGAGCTTAAAATCATTTGAATTCAAAAATAAAAAAGATGCAGAAAAAGATATCTATGCAAAAATCCTAAATTACTTAGAAAAGAGTGAAAACCACGAAGATTAGAATGAAAATATTTCCCTCTTTTATAATCTATAATTTTTTGGTGAAATATTTTAGGACATCACTTCTTCTAATAGGATAGAACCTCAATTTTTAATAAAATATAAAAATTTTCTTATTTGTACATGTTTGATTATCTGAAAAAGTTTATTTTAACATTATGATATTATAAAGTTAAATTAGCATTGAAAATAGTATATCGCGTCATATATCTAAAAAATAAAAAAAATAGAGAGAGAGATACATGTCTAAATCACCATTAATAGAGAAAACCCCAGAAATGGAAGAGTATGAAGAATCAACAGGGAAGCTTGCCATTTGGAAAGGGGAAATTTCTAAGAATTTTAAAAAGTGGAAAAAGAAGAAAAAGCAAGAAGAAATAAAGCAAATGAAAGAGGACGTTCTTTCGGAATCTCGTCTAGAAAAGAAAAGGATGAAAAAGGAGTTTAAAGAAGATAAAATTGCTGGTAAAGATTATGATCATTTAATAGTTGTAGAGAATCTTCATAAAACGTACCTCCTAGGGACAACAGCTGTTGCTGCACTTCGGGGTGTTGATTTAACTATAGATAATGGAGATTTTATTGATATAATGGGTCCTTCAGGTTCTGGAAAAACGACCTTGCTTAATTTAATTGGAGGTCTTGACACACCGACTAGAGGAAAGATTTTCTTAGAGGGTCGTAATATAAGTATGTTGTCTGATAATGATTTAGCAGAGATTAGAAGAGAAAGAATTGGATTTGTATTTCAATTTTACAACCTTCTCCCACAGATGACTGCTATGGAGAATATTATGGTTCCTTTACATTTTTCAGGAAAACTGAGTCGCCGTGGTAAAAGGAAAAAAGCGATGGATCTCTTAAGATTAGTAGGTTTAGATGAACGTGCTCACCATACTCCTTCGGAATTGAGTGGAGGGGAACAGCAAAGGGTTGCTATCGCGAGAGCTTTCGCAAATGATCCTGCTATTTGTGTCCTTGATGAACCCACAGGTGATTTAGATTCAAAAACAGGAGTTATGGTCCTAAACCTCCTTAGAGATTTAAATCGAAGAGGTGCAACATTTGTTGCGGTGAGTCATGATGCGGCTGTTTCAGAATTTGCTACAAGGGTCTTTCATATGAGAGATGGAAAACTTACTCATGAAGGGAAGATAGGAGGTTTAAAAGAAACAGAAATTATGCAACTTACTAGAAAAAAAGAAACAGAAATAAATAAAGAGAAGTGTAAAAGTAAGATATTCCAGTATCTCTATACAAACCAAGGAAGAATTGAGGTTTCTATAAATGAGATTAAAAATAGTATCCCTAATTCTATTATAATGAACTTACCAGAACATTTTAATGATATATTACAGGAATTAATCGAAGAAAATAATAATTTTGGGAGAATTGAGGGAGATCTATTAATTTTGAAATAAAAATTGTTAATTAGCGGTTAAATCATAAAATTAAAATAATCTAACTCAAATGACACATATTAAGCTAATCTTTAAGTATGCTTTTCAAGATTTAAGAAAACAAAAGATTAGAACTCTTTTAGCAATTATTGGTCTATTGATTTCTATAGGACTTCTTACTGTAGTATTATTTTTATCAGATTCTATTGCTATTGGTTATGCTGATTATTTAACTATAGATTCTGGTAATCAGGATGCTGTAATCACCGTAAGACATTATAATGGGGAACCTAGTAATAGATCGTCATACTTTGAATATAATAATCTTATCGATATTATTCAAAATACCTCTAATATAATTGATAATTATATACCTAGAATGGAAATTGGCGGTTATGTAAGAAGCCTACTAACTGATGAGGATGAATGGACTACAATCTCAGCAATTAATTTTTCTTTTGAAAATAGTATAAATTTTGGGAATTTCAGAGATCCAGTTGATGCTCAATTGCTCGATCTTTATGAACTGCCATTAAATCATTGTGCTATTTATTATGGATTTAGTGATAATATTCAGTATTTTGAAAATGATACAATTGAAATTGATATGAGATTGACTCATGGAGATACAACCTTAAATAAAATAAGAAATTTGACAATTGATAAAATTTTTGATTACAGTTTAAAATGGCCTGCAGATTATCGTGATAGAAATCTAATTATCGTTGATATTAATACACTTTATCAATATTTTGGATTTGGAGAATTTGAAGGAAAATGCAGTGATTTAATATTAACTT
>JBHLNL010000212.1:0-4391 GCA_048941605.1 Promethearchaeota archaeon
AACTTCTCTAATAGGGATTTCTATCGCAATTCTCCATAGCTTCCTATTTAATATTGGATATTTAAACATTATTATTGCTGTATTTTTTGCTTTTATGGGTTGGTTGTATGCAGCTTGGGGCAAAAAAAGCGGGTTTTTTGGAAATATTATTGTTAGTATATCCTTTTCGATTGGACTTATTTATGGAGCTGTTTTAAATAATTCTCTTATCCCTCTCTATATTTATTATTTCTTTTTAACGTCATTCTTTCTTCTACTCTCTCGAGAAGTCATTAAAGGGTGTGAAGATATTGAAGGAGATAAAAGTCAAGGTGTAAAAACATTAGCAATTCAGATTGGTATTAAAAAAGCAACAATAATTTCTCTTATATTTGCTGTATTAGCAATCCTATTCTTTATATTACCATATTTCACCAACATATTAAATCCATTACTATTTTTAATTTCTATGGCTTTCGGCTTAGTTTTAACTCTCTATACTATAATATTAATGTTAAAACGCAATTTAGTGAGAAAAGATTTTAAAAAGGTTAGCCTGTTATTAAAAATATCTATGTTTCTCGGATTAATTGCCTTTTTATTTGCAAGTTTTTAATAAATCTAAAATTTCGTCAAATTCTTTTTTTTCGATTAGATTTTCTAAATAATCGTTGAATTCCCCGTTGTTCTTACTATGTGGGAAAGTCTGAATTAACTTTCTAACCTGAGTTAGACCTAGATATTTCCTTGTATACTCTGCTTCAGAATATTTATAGGTTGTAAGAAATTCACTGTCTAATTTCTCCCTAAAAGTTTCTAGTATAAAATTAAAATAATTTTTTATTAATTTCTGTTCATCATGTGTAATAACTGGCTCAAAAAATATTTGAATTGGATGGGTACGATATGTGTTCCCCGAAACATAAATTCCGTCAACTTTAAAATCATCTCTAATTAGTCTTAATCCAACTCTACCATGATGGGATCCAGTATCAACAGTTCGAACATATATAATGTTAGATTCAACTTTTTCTTTTAACTTATCATTAACATTGAGAATCAGTCTTTTATATTCATTATTTTGATAATTATTAGCATCAATAACCTTAATCTCATTGACACCTTTATTTTTTATAACATCTTTTTTCATTAAATAATAATTTACCTTTAGCGGTAAATTAACACCAAATTTTTGAAGAAATTCATCAAATTCAGATCCAGCACGATATTTGAACTCAGGTTTAAGAAGATATCTTTTTATTAGTTGTTTATTTTGCTTTTTAATTTTAATTCCATTAAATTCTAGATTTTCATTCTTTGGAACTTTTTTCCTCTTAAAGAAACCTATACAAATGTTAGTTCCTGTATAATCGAATATTTTTGTTTCAAATATAGTCATTTTGTCAATGTTATAATTTTTCAGGAAATCTCTACGAAACCTGTTTGAAATGGATGCTCCGAATAAGAAATTTGATGGAATTATGTAAATTAAATTTTCAATTTCATTTCGTAAATCATTTATCATTGCGATTTGATATAAGTCTTGATAACCCTGATTCTTACCTTTAAAAAAATCTAAGTATTTTTGAGTCTCTTTATGTTTTCTTATATATCCTAAATATAGATATGGTGGATTTGTTATGTGAAATAAAGGAAATTGTGCATTATTCAGAAATTTAGGAAAACTATCTAAATTATTTCTTAATTGAATGTTCTTTTCAGCAATATCTGAAGGGATACCATAATTTTTGGCATTATTTATGCATTTTTGCACCATTTCTTGCTGAATATCAAATAAAAAAATGTGTTCTATAAAAAATTGTATTCGTTTATTAGAAGAAATTGAGTTTAAAATAGGTAAAATTAAATTTCCCTCTCCCGCATATAAATCAATCCAAGTATAATCCCAAATTTTCTCTAATATTTCGGGAAATATATATTTTATAAAAATATCTTTTGAAGTTAAATGAACACCCAAAGATCTCCGATATTTATTATCTCTTAAGTCTTTTGTATTATTTTCCATATATGATTAACTCTCTGGAATTAAAAGATAATTTTATTAATAACTTATTCTCAATATAAGTTTATGATTAATTGGATTATAATGATATTTTATCAACTATATACTTTAGGGTATCTAAATCTCGAACAAATTTTCATAACAAATTTGCTATTACTAATTGTTTTACGTGGATTATACATCACTGCCTACTATTTCAATTATTATAAGGATTATAATAAAGAATTAGGAGAAAGAATAAAACTATTTACTAAGAACGAGAAAATTTACTTTACCATTAAACAAATTTCAATAATACTCTTTGGAATGATTTTCTATCCAATTACAATCTATATTTGTTTTTATTCTCTTTTAGTTAGTAGTAATTATATGAAACAAATTGGAGAAAATTTACGATTAAAACCAGTAGTAATCCTAGCAAGATTAATAAATATTCTTGCTCCACTTATAGGGATTATCTGGTTCCTTTTAATTGAAGTAGATTACTATTCAATCGCTGCAGTAGGAATAAGTCTTTTGGTTTATTTACATTATGGATTCAAAACTTCTTCTCTGAGTCTTTCCAAATTGATAGAAAAATATAATAAGCGGTATATCAACAAATTTCCAAAAGCTGCTCAAATTGTTGTGATGTTCCTATTAATCGCAACACCAACAACAATCCTCTCAGTTTCGGCAGCTTTCGTTCCTCCAGATAAACAAACTTATAAAATTGAAATGAGAGATGGTGTAAGATTAGCTACCGATGTTTATCTTGCTCCTGGCTCCTTTGGAGCTCCTAGATCTGTTATTTTAATTAGAACCCCCTACGGTAAAAATGGAATGGATCTATATAGAACATTTTATTCTACACAAGACTATCACTTAGTTATACAAGATTTAAGAGGCACGCATGATTCGGAAGGAGGAAACAAATTCCTATTATTTACAAAATCGTATCAAGATGGTGTAGATACAATAAATTGGATCTTAGATCAAAGTTGGTGCAATGGAAAAATAGCAAGCGCTGGACCCTCAGCTCTTTGTTTAAATCAATATTACTATGCAGGAATGGCTCCTGAGGGATTAGTTGCACAGCAATTATGGTTTGGGACTCCAGAAATGTTTGACCATGCTATTTATCAAGGTTCTTATCATAAATCCTCAGTAGAAACGTGGATTGAAAGTACTGCCCCTGGGAATTTCCAATATCAGATAAATACATTATTCAAATATTTCCCCAAAAATGAAACTATGTATAACTCAACATCTTTATCAATACCAATCGGACCACATTATTCGAATGTTTCTGTAGCTGGAATTCATGTTGGGGGTTGGTATGACCATTTTCTTCAAGGAACAATCGATGGTTATATTGGATATGATGATTATGGTGCTCCAGAAGCCCGTGGAAAACAAAAACTGATTATGGGACCCTGGACTCACGTCAATTTATTCGATTCAACAAGACAAGGAGAATTGGATTACCCGAAGAACTCTATAGGCTTTGATCTTGCCTTTAGTTGGGAACAATCGGTTTTTGATTATGCACTTCTAGGTAAATCCACCAATTGGGATGGAGCGAGAGTAGCCTACTATTTAATGGGAGATGTTAACATCAGTTCAAATGCATGGAACTACTGGCGATATGCGTATGATTGGCCACTTGATTATGTGAATGATAAATGGTACTTTTCTTCTACAGGCGGCTTGATCAATAGTTCAATTCCATCAGGAAATAAAAACTTCACTTATCTATATGATCCTCGAGATCCAGTGCCAAACTTAGGTGGACAAAATCAACCATTTGATCTTCATGGCCCAATGGATCAAAGACCGATTGAGAATAGACTTGATGTGCTAATTTTTGAAACTCCTGTATTAAACGAGACTGTAGAAATTGTAGGAAGAATAATGGGCAATTTATACGTTACTTCAAACTGCACGGATACTGATTTCACCATTAAATTAACTGACGTTTATCCTAATGGCAGATCTATGTTAATAACTGATGGCTCGCTTACTATGAGGTCTAGATATAACTATACATCGGAAGTATTTATGTCAGGTAATCAGTTTGATGTCTATAATATTACAATTGATTGCTGGACTACTGCTTATGTTTTTGCACCAGGTCACAGAATAAGAGTAGCTATTTCGAGTTCAAATTACCCTCGATTCGCGGCAAATCCAAATACAGGTGCTCCATTGGCTTATAACTATTTAAATTATAATATCGCTAATAATACATTGCTTACTGGTCTAGGTTATCCATCATGTATAATCTTGCCAAGATTAGTAAATTTGAGCAGTACACACGTGACCTATTAAGGAAACTTATAATAATCAATTTTAATAAAAAAAATAAAAAAAAATATTTTTTATTCCTAAATTTTATATTTTTCAGCCT
>JBHLNL010000056.1:0-18499 GCA_048941605.1 Promethearchaeota archaeon
AATTTAATGAGAAAAAATCTAAATTTATTATTTAAGAGATTAAGGATTAATGAAACAGATATTAAGAATTTGCGAATTAAAAAGTCAGAACGAATCGAGTTTAATGCAAACAGTCTTGATGATTTAATTAATCATATTCTTGAAGAAATAGAATTCTTTACAAATCGAGCAGTTGAATTAAAAAGTTATATTACAAAAGCAAATATTGAATTAGAAAATATTCAAATTGTAAAAAGTTGTTATAAGTACCTTGAAAAAATTAATATAACAAAAGATAATGTTCATAATTTAGATTATTTTAAATTTCGAGTTTTTACTACATTTTCCAAAAATTTGGATAATCTAATAAATCTTTTTCTCTTCTCTGAATTCCCAAATTTTTATAATACATTCCAAATCTCAGAGGATCGAATTGGCTTCTATATAATTTACCCTAAAGATAAAGAACAAGAATTTCTTGGAAGAATTAAGCTAATTCATTCTGAAGAAGTCCCAGTTTTAAAAAAATATCTAACAGACACAGGAGTTAATTACAATCGGATTGAAACAGAAATTAATTTTATTAAGGATTTATTATCACGATATAATAAAGAGCAAGATAGAATTGCCCATGATAATCTGTTAATGTTCGCGGGAATTAACGAAATCGTTCAAAATATCGAAGAATATAGTTGGGCCGATCAACAATTTGAAAATACTCCATCAAATAGAGTAATTCTTAAGTTTTTTGTGCCTTTAAAAAGAAAAAAAGCAATCCAGGATGAATTATTTGATAAATTTAAAGACAATATCATGATTGAAACAATAGACGTCTCAAAAAAGCGTCCTATTTATGAAACTTATACAAAAGATGTAATCAAACAAAAGAAAATAGCTTTTAAAGAAAAAGATGAAGAATTAAAATCAAAAAATCAAAAAGATGAGCAAATGGAGGATTTGAGAGATGTTACTCCTAGGATTATGAAAAACTTCTTCTTATTAAAACCTTTTGAAGCAATCACTAAAATGTATGGTACACCAGCATATTCCGAAATAGATCCAACACCAGTTATTGCTTTTACTTTTCCGATATTATTTGGTATAATGTTCGGAGATATTGGACATGGCCTAACTTTAATTATTGCTGGACTCATAGGAGCATTAGTATTTAAGAAGCGTAAAAAGTCACTTGCTAACTTCTCTTGGATTATTTTTTTCTGTGGTTGGGCTGCTTTATTATTTGGTTTCTTATATGGTGAGTTTTTTGGGCGTCATGAAATTGAAATATTTGGAAATGTTCTTTGGGATTTTAGTGAAAATCCAGTAATAATTCCTTTTTTGAATGTTCACTTGAATAATCCATTGGGAAATATCTTATCCGTATTTTATTTTGCTATCGTAATTGGAATATTTCATATAATTTTGGGCTGGTTCATACAGTTTTTAAACTATTGGAAGCAACACAGGAGATATCTAGCTTTTACTGATTCAATAATGAAAATTTTCTTTTTGTTAGGGGGAGCAATCCTAATATTTACATATGGTTTTGATTTAAATGTTTGGTTAAGCTTTCCATATCCTATATTATTAGTTTTAATTCCTGGTATTTTATTGATACTCTTAAAACCTTTAGGAAAATTATTGAAGGTTTCATACTTAAAACAAGAATCTTTTGGAGGATTATTAGGTGAAGGTTCGATAGAAACATTTGATACCCTACTATCAATTATGAGTAATGTTTTGTCTTATATTAGATTGTTAGCTCTAGCATTAGCCCATATTGCTCTATTATTTGCTATAAATCAAATGGGAAATTTGATTCAAGGAGTAGGAATTGGATTTGATATATTAAAATTAATTGGATCTATTTTTGGAAATATCGTTGTAATTCTAATAGAAGGTTTACTCGTATTTATAAATACTATGCGTCTCCACTATTATGAATTTTTCTTCAAATTTTTTCAAGGTTCTGGAATTGAATATTTTCCTTTTTATCTTGACAATGATTATTCAATTATAAGATTTAATAGAGAACTTGATAAAGATATCATCTCTGAAGAAATTGATAAAGAGATCGAAATTAAATCAGTAAGAGAACAGATCGATAAAGCTAAGGATTTTATTACTAAAGAATTTAAGTAACATTAAAAATTATAAAAAAAAGAGATAATCACTGTAATTTATGGAGTCAAAGAAGAATATTAATTCACGAAGGATTGTTGCAATAAAAATAATTGGTATACTTATCTACTCCGCAATTTTTTTTTACTTATTCTATTTTCTAATTACACTTGGCTTCAATCCGGTAATTATCTCAATTTTGTTATTATTTATAATTTTAGCTACCATTGGACTTTTTCTTAGAACAAGAAAAAGAAAACTCTATTCCAGAATGTTTCCTAAAAAAAAATATACAGAAATAGAAAAAGTGGAATTACGAAGTAAAAAAGATCAAAACCAAGAAATAAAAGTTCCTAAAGCAGTTAATTTAGAATTAGAATATCGTAAACCATTAATAGATAAGTGCAAATATTGTGGAAATATTGTTCCGAATTTCGTTAAAAAATGTCCCTTCTGCAATGAGAACATAAATTAATAATATTAAGATGAGATTGAGTGAATAACTGATGAAAGAAAGTAAAACAAAGGAAGGATACATTTCCGCAATTAATGGGTCTCTTATTAAAATAAAGGGTTTAGAAAATCATGTACGTCTCCATGATCTAATTAAGATACCAAATTATCATATTTTAGGAGAAATAATTCAAATTTTTTCAGATCATATAATTGCTCAATGTTTTGATCCTCTAACAAATATCAATCTAAATGAAAGAGTTGTTAGTTTGAATGAACCTCTCTCCATGGAATTAGCCCCGGGAATTCTTGGAAACGTCTACGATGGGATACAGAGGCCATTAGAAGAATTATTTGAAAATTTTTCTACTGGGAGGCTGGAAAGAGGTTTTAGATATCCCTGTTTATCGAGGACTAAGAAATGGCTTTTTAAACCACTAAGAAAAATCAATGTTGAGGTTAATGGAGGAGATATTATAGGTTTTGTCCAAGAAACAACATTAATTGAACACAAAATTATGGTACCTCCATTTATTAAGGGAAAATTATCATTTATCGCCCAAGAAGGAGATTATACTATTACTGATGATATCTTTAAAGTCAAAAATAAAACAAAAGAATATACATTTTCTATGTTACAAAAATGGCCAATTACTAAAAATCGCCCCTATAAGAGAAAGGAAAATCCTTATGAACCTTTAATTACGGGCATAAGAGCAATAGATCTATTATTTCCAATAGTAAAGGGAGGAACTACTGCAATTCCGGGGGGATTTGGAACAGGAAAAAGCGTTATTCAACAATTGCTAGCTAAATGGTGTAACGCTGATATAATCGTATATATTGGGTGTGGTGAGCCTGGAAATGAAATTGCGAATATTATGAAACAATTTTCAGAAACCTTAGTTTCTAAAAGTCATAAATCCTTATTAGAGAGAGTAGTTCTTATTGTTAATACGTCTAATATGCCGGTATCTGCTCGTGAGGCTAGTTTATTTTCTGGTGTCACGATTGCAGAGTATTTTCGAGATATGGGATATGATGTTGCAGTTCTAGCGGATAGTACGTCAAGATGGGCAGAATCTTTACGAGAAATCTCCGGATTGTTAGAAGAAATGCCTGCTGAAGAAGGCTATCCTGCGTATTTGCCATCGAAGTTATCTAGTTTTTACGAAAGAGCTGGATTAGTAAGTACCCTAGGAAATGATCATTTAGGAAATGAAAGAAAAGGTTCTATATCAATTGTTGGTACAATTTCTCCTCCTGCAGGTGACTTTAGTGAACCAGTAACCGCAACAACAAAACGTCTAGTTCAAGTTTTCTGGGCATTAGATCCTAATTTAGCATACCTAAAACATTATCCTGCTATTAATTGGTTGAATTCATATTCTAATTATCCCCAATTTATAACAGATTGGTGGTATGAGAGAGATATTGATTGGCCAGAAATCGATCTTGATTGGTCCGAATGTAGAAACCAAGTAAATGAAATTCTATCAAAAGAACAAGATTTAAAGCACTTAATTCAGTTAATTGGAGAGAAAAACTTACCAGACGATCAGCAGTTAATACTTTTTGTTGCGAAAATGATTAAACACGGTTTTTTAATCCAAAATGCTTTTGATGAAATTGAAGCTTTTACAAATTATAAGAAACTATTAGGAATAATTAAAATCCTACTTTTAATTTATAATGAGGGTAAGAATCTTATTGAACAAGGAGTATTGATTGAAGACATTTTAGAACCGGACCTTATAACCTCGATTTTACGAATAGGTCAAACTGTGCCTAATGATGCATTCCAACGAATTGAAAAGATAAAGAACACACTTACTCAGAAATTAAGGATATTAGCTCTTTAGATCGTTAAAAATCATTTCAAAACTTTACTCTATGGTTTAAACCATTCAAAGAAGTAATAGCTACAAGTAAGTGGATTAGCAATAACAAACTTTTTCCTCACAGAGGTTGCTAATCTACCCGCACGTACCATATCAATCGCAGTAATTTCAGAATCGTGAGGTAAGACGTGAACCATAAAAAGAGAGTGTTCAAGTCCCGGACCAAGACGATATACCACGAAGTCTGCTCCGAATTTCAAGCCAGGCCTCGGAATGTATCCTTTTTTCCTTAAGTCTTTGTAGATAATATACTTTTCCTCGAATTTATGATGTAATTCTTTTGCAGCATTATAAAATTTATCTGGAGTTAAGAATTCATTATTCTTGACATCGAAAATAGTAATCTCTTCCCTTTCTAAAAGATAATAAGCTTCAATTAAAGATAATTCGCTTGGTTTTGAAAAATATTCTAATCTAGGTTTTTGTATTCCTAATGGGGATCCAAAAAATCCTTTCTTCACGTATAAATAGGAGGCATATAAAGGGTTGAAGACAATTACTCTTGAATTGATGAATTTTGTAGGAATCCTATCAGGCACTTCAATATCATCAAGAGAGATCTCTTCATCCTTAACTTGGTTCATCATTAAAGAGGTATTAAAAATAATTTAATAATTCTTTCAAATTTACTCTAATTAGATGAAATTATATAAATTTCAGCATTAATAAATTTAGTAATATAATTAAAAAATACAATTGTGAGATGAATGGTCACTAGACGGGCTTATGTAGCTGGTAGCTTTTATCCACGCTACAAACCAGACTTACTTAGAATATTAAAAGAATCTTTTCTAGATAGTGAGTTTGGACCTGGCGAAGAGTTAAGATCCTTAAACCAAGAACACAGATCTACCATTGGTGGAGTATCTCCTCATGCGGGTTATATTTATTCTGGGTGCTGTGCCGCATTTACTTTTTTAAACTTATTTAAGGAAAGAATACCAGATACAATAATTATTTTAGGTACTGATCATATTGGTTATGGAAAAGTCGCATTAATGGATGAAGGAGAATGGGAAACTCCCCTTGGAAATATAAATATTGATAACGAGTTATCTGGAAAAATTCTAGAGCATAGTGAAATTATACGAAACGATGAGTCAGCATTTATTGGTTTTCCTTTTGAAAGAGAACATAATATCGAAGTTCAATTACCATTCATTAAATACTGTGCTCAAGGAAAAGATGTTAAATTTGTCCCAATAATAGTTTCTGTCAAAGACTTTAATATCTTAAGTAATTTATCAAATGATATTGCTAAAGCAATTCAATCTTACAATAAAGATGTGGTAATAGTAGCATCTTCTGATATGACTCATAAAGAAGTATATGATTTAAAGCAACTAGAAAAATTCAAAGAAAGAGATCAACAAGTAATTGATGCCTTTATTAAGTTTGACCCAAAAAATACTCTAGATGCTGCTTCAAAAACAACTGTTTGTGGATCTCAAACAATAACTTCTTTAATGATGATATGTAAAAAATTAAATGCAAACAAAGGGAAATTATTAAAATATTATACAAGTTCTGAAAAGACTGGAAATATTAGTGGATATTGTGTTGGATATTTTTCAGGAGTGATAATGAAATAAATCCCATAAAAATAGACATAAATAATATCAAAAAAGTGTGGAGAAAAAATGCCAGAAGATAATGAAAAAGTTGAGGATTTCATCAGTTTATGGAGAAAAAAGATGGAAAATGAAATTGACAGACCTAGTGTTATAGGAGAAACCTTAGAAAGAATCAAAGAAGTAGAGAAAGAAAATGAGCAATTAAGGAATAAAATTAATGAGAATATAGAATTAATAAGTAGAACAGAAAGAATTATTAAGGATACTATTGAGGAAAATGAAAGATTAAAAAAGCAACTAAAACAAACAGGAGCTACTGGTGAAGTGAAAGGAAGCGATCTTCAACGAAAAAATATTGAACTTAACAATAAGATTATTTCTATCGAAACTAAGTTAGTCGAAAATGAAGTAGAATTAAGAGCAAGAAATAATGAAATTACTGAATTAAAAACTAAACTTGAAACAATATCGAAATCAAAAAAAAGTCAAATCTCTGAAACAGACTCTGGTGTAACAAGTGCTTTAATTAATGACCTAAAATCTGATCTATCTAAAAAGAAGGCTCAAATTGATGATCTAGAAAATAAAATAAATGAATTGACAGAGGAAAATGACGCTTTAAATCAACAACTGGTCGAAAAAATGAAAAAACTTCCTATTGATTATGTAGTTCCCGTAGAACAACCAAAACCATCAGTTATTAAACCTCAATCCACTAAACCTTCCTCGCATACGCTCGAAATATTATGTCAAGATCTTCAAACAGATTTAAATAAATATAAAAAGATGGTGGAAAAACTAAATCAAGAGAAATCTGAACTTGAGCAAGCATTTGAAAATGGGGGGTTCAAATTAGAACCAGATGAGCTAAAAGAACTTAAAAAAGAAAATGAGGAACTCAAAAATGAACTTTCACAAATCCAAACATCTTTACAAGAAAAATCAAAGGAAGCTTTGTTAACGCCTCAGATTAAAGACCTTGAGAAAAAGATATATGATTTTCAAGAACAACTGATTGAAAAAGATCGTTTGATTGCTGAATTGAAATCTAAACAACAGACTATACCAACAGTTCATGAAGGACCAATGTCAAGTTTAATTGAAGATTTGCAGAATACAATAAATAAATTGAAACTAGCTATAGAGGAAAAGGATAAAATTATCAAAGAATTACAATCATCATAAATGAGTAACCAAAATCAAGATCGTTCCACTATTTATTTTGCTGGACATTTTGCTATAGATAATATAATACGATTTAAGCATCTAAATAAGCCCAGCTTAGGAGGAAGTGTATCATACTGCTCTCTAGGATTAAGTACTTATGATCAAGACGCTAAAATAGGCATAATTTCACATGTAGGAGAATTAAACTTTAACAATTCTTTATTAAACAAAATAAAAAGGAAAAATATCGATTTAAGAGGAATAAAATTTTCTCCAGTAAAAAATACAAATTTTGTATTAGATTACTTTGATCATGCAAGGACATTAACTCTTAAATCTAGAAGCCCTAATCTTAATTTCGAAGATATTCCATTAGAATATCTTAATAATCCCCCTGATATATTTGTACTTGTTCCATTATGTAATGAAATTTCATATGAATATGTAATACAAATTTTACAGCAATTTCCTGATGCATATATTGCAATAGATTTACAAGGTTTTATTAGGAAAATTGATAAAGATGGCAAAGTAGAATACATTTATGAGAAAGAACTAATTTCTAATATGAAAAAAATCATTGATTTAATTGGAGATAAATTAATACTAAAAGGTTCAGAGGAAGAAATGAATTTACTTGCTGGTCAATGTGATGATTATGAAAAAATTATGATTAAATGCAATGAATATGATAATAATGGGATTTACATTATGACTATGGGAGAAAAAGGTTCGATGATCACCAAAAAAGGAGAAAAAATCCTTAATATTCCTGCCTTTAGGCCTAGAAGAGTTCTAGATGAAACTGGTGCCGGAGATGTCTATTTTTCTATATTTTTATATGAATTTATGCATTCAGATAAATCATGGCTAGCAGTTAGAGATGCAGCATATTTAGCATCTTCAGCAGCTTCATTCTTAATAGAAAAGAAAGGGCCAGCAGGATTTGAAACAAAGTTAAGTGTTTTAAAAAGAGTAAAGAAAGCAAAATATATTAAAGAATAAATTTTAATTGTCGATTATGCATATAAATGTTCATGTGGCAATTGGAGTTATCATAACATCGTTCTTACATTTTTTTTTTAATTTTACAATACTAGATTTTATCCTTATAGTTTTATTTTCATTCATTTGTGATTTTGATGTGTTCCTTTCTAAGTATGCGAAAGATCATAATCATAGATTATTAATAACTCATTCAATAATTCCAAGCATATTAACGATTGTTGTTGGATACATTTTAAATTGGCCAGCATTAATATTTGGTGGATTTAGCTATTTCTTACATATAATTATTGATACTCTTGATTGGGGAACTAATATCTTTTACTTTCAAAAAAAACAAATTGGTTTTAAGTTGTTAATTTCAAAAGAAGAGTTTGAAAATCTACCTGTATATTTAGCAAAATACAAGAATCCAAGTTCCTTTTTTGATGAAAAATATTACAGTAATAAGATTTGCTTAGTAATAGAAATAGTTTTATTCATAATAATGATAATTTTCAATATATTATTCGCCCCACAGTATATTTATATACTTCTACTATATTTCCTCGGGTTGTACTTTCATTTAAATCGTCACTTTTTGCTGAAAAAGATCGAAAAGGAAAAACAAATTATCTAATTTTTTATAAATAGAAAAAATATTTTTGTAAAGTATTAGATTAGTTACTCTAAACAAAAAAAATAATTATTTCTGAGTTCGGTCTAAATGAATGAAGATGAGGTTAAGATATTCAATTGTGATCTGAATGATAAGAATTTATTTAATTGTATTCTTGAGGAGGTAGGAGAAAAAGACCTTAACTCATTATCAACTACATCTTCAATTATGCAAGATAAAACATATATTAATTGTATAAACGCTAGTCTAGTTACTTGTTTAAGAAACAATAGAGATGAATTAGATTTCCCTCAAGTACAATTACAAATTACCAAAAATCAAAGTGGTGATTGGCTAATTAAACAAATCAATATAATTGTTGATAGAAGGTTTGAGGATGCTTTGATATTCCAAAAAGTCAATCAGTGTTTGAAATTCGTTAAAAAAGGTTGTAATCTCGATAAATCTATTCAAATTTCTATTATTCAATCAGAATTCAAGGAAGATCTAAAATATTATAAAGTAAAGTTAACAGAAGTAAATGAATTACTTCAAGAAATTAGAGATGATAAATTAAAAAAGGAAAATCTTTTTTCAATTTTTAAGGGAATCAGTTCTAATAAATAATATATTTATCTTTCAATAAATATATCTAATTAGGTGTTTATCATATCAGAAGAAATGAAAACGAAAGTTGGGATAAAACTTGATGAATTTGAGTCGCAAATGATTTTTAAATGCGATTTGGGTGAGATGAAGGTTAAAGATTGCTATATTGATGAAGAACATCATAAAGAAGTTGATATGTTGGGACCCAATCCCTCAAGAATGCTAGCATTAGGGGTATTAGGATGTTTAAGTGCTAGTTTCATCTTTTGTTTAAAGAAAAGAAATTTTAAAGTGGATGATTTTAAGGCTGAGGCAGAGGTTTCCATTGCCAAAAATGAAAAAGGTTTCTGGAGAATCAAAAAGATTGATGTTAACATTGAACCAAGAATACTTGATCCTGAATCACTAAAAAGGGCAAAACAATGTTTAAAAGAAACTAAAAATGGTATAAGTTTTTTTGAGGAGTATTGTATAGTAACGCAAAGTGTTAGATCTGGGATAGAAGTAAATGTTAACCTTGATATTTAATTTTAAAACATCATTTTTTTTTATTGGTGAGATAAAGTGATAAATGAATATAGTTCTGAAGTTGGTATAAAATTAGAAGAAGAAATGATCTTTAAATGTGATCTTGGTCAAATTCAAATGAATGATTTATTTATTGATGAACAGCATAAAAAATCAGCTGATAAAATTGGCCCAAATCCTGCTAAACTATTAGCTTTATCTGTTTTAGGGTGTTTAGCAGCAAGTTTTACATTTTGCTTGCAAAAAAAGAATTTTTCTTTATCAAACTTAGATGGAAAAGCAATAATTATTAGTAAGAGAAATGAAAAGGGATATTGGAGACTTAAGAAAATAGACATAATTTTAAATCCAAAGATCGATAATCATGAATTACGTAAAAGAGTTGATCAATGTATTAACTTTTTTGAGCAATATTGTATCATATCTGAATCAATAAGAAACGGTATTGATATTGATGTAAAAATTGAATATTAATTTTTTATTAATCACTTATTCCATCTTCAGTAATAGAGAATATAGCATCACTTTCAGGAATATGCGGGGCATCAACTACTTTTGCAATTCGTTGTTCTCCTTTTCCTTTTCTCAAGAAAATTCTAATTGTAGCACCATGCGCGACAATATGGCCACCTGTATGAGTTAAAGGGTTACCATAAAACACATCTGGTTTTGCAGATACCTGATTAGTAAATACAACGGCTAATTCATCATAGGTTTCAGTCAATCTTAATAAATCATGTATATGAGTGTTAATAATTTGTTGTCGCTCTGCTAATGTACCTCTTCCTATATATTCACTGCGAAAGTGGCCTATAAGTGAATCAACTATGATTAATTTTATATTTTTTTCCTTTATGATTTTTGGAGATTCTTTTATTAATAAAATCTGATGATTGCTGTTATAAGCTCTTCCAACTACAATATTTTTTAAGACTAAATTATGATCTAAATCTTTCGCAACAGCCATTTGAATTAGTCTTTCTGGTCTAAATGTGCCTTCAGTATCAATATATAATGCGGTTCCTTCTAATCCGCCTTGTTCGTAAGATAATTGTACATTAACACATAATTGATGAGCTAATTGTGTTTTACCAGTACGATATTCACCAAAGAGTTCTGTTACTGCACCAGGTTCAATTCCACCAATCAATAAATCATCTAAATTCTGACTCCCTGTAGATAACCTTTTTAGTGTTCTTCTTACTTCCCATATTTTATCTGCTGATTTGAATCCCATTTTTTCAATATCTTGTGCGGCTCTTATGATTTTTTCTGCAGTTTTCTCTCCAATACCTGCCTCATCCATTAACTTATTCAATGGATACATAGCAAGAGTTCTAATTGATATGATTCCAGCTTCTTCTAATTTTTTTACAGTAGCATCTCCTACTCCCGGTAAATCACTCAAAGTATAAGATGTTTCTGATTTAAGAATTTCTTTATCGTCAGTGTCAGCAGACTCAGCTTTTTTTTTTTCCATTATAATATATTAAGTATAATTTTTTTAAATGAATTCCCTATAGAATTGATCGTTAAATACATATAAAAATGATAATAAAAAGTTAAGATAATAAAAAAAATTAGGATAAATTATTTGTTTTCCTGGCCGCTTCTTGTTATAAGTAATAAAATTATAAACAATATAACTGAAAATAAGAATGTTAATGTCCAAAAACCCGCAGGATCGGGAATCCATATATAGCTTAAATAAAGAAAAGGAATAATGAATATCGCGACAAATATAATAATTATAGGTAATGGTACTTCCTCATCTTTAATGTCTAAGATTAAAGGAACTATAACTAAGAATATTAGAATTGTAGCTATAATCCTAAAAGTTACTGCAATAGCGGGATTAAAGATTGCTGAATGTACATTTGGTAACCAAAAGAACCAAAACTTTTCTGTATAAGGTGATTGTAAAAGAGGATTAGCTTCTGGTATTATTGCGCTGATAATCAACTGAATTAATACTCCAAGAGTGAGATACAACAGTATTTCATTGATCTCTTTTTCTTTTTTACGATAAATTCCTATTGTATCACGTAGTATTGTAGCAATCCATAATAAAAAGAGAATGACATATGCAAAGAGTGAATCTCCACCCATACCCCAGAAATAATTAACTGGTATTACCGCGACAATATAAGCTAAATAGCCATACTTTTCATTCCGACCAAATAAATCGAACACTAAAAAAATCAAGAATATAATAAACAGTGTTATTAAAATTATCGTCGTGGGAATATCAAATGGCATGATTAAATCAACTTTTTTTTTAAAGTGCTAATTTTTTATATTATTATATAATTAATTCTATACATTTTAAATTTTAATTTATTAGAGTTTAGATATTATTTCTTCTAATTCAAGAATCATTTTTTGAGCTTTCTCCTTATCTTCTGATTCAGCAGAAAGAAGTATTGCATTTCTATATAATGCCACCTTAATAAGAGTATAAGTGTCGTCATCGATAATTTTCAATTCATTAATTATATCGTGATATTTATATCCTTTTTCATCTACCATTTCTCTTAATCGATTATGAATGTTATTAATTAAATCTTGAGAAACTGCAATAGTCTTATTGATTTTAATACCTTTAGGAAATCCTCTAGTTAGAGAGCTAAGTAGATCGTTTTGAATAGTCATTATTTCTAGAATTTTAAGTAAAATGAAATTACCATCTGAAAAGGGGCTATATTCAGTGAAATAATATTTTAATGTATCCGCAGCAGCAAAACAGGCGCGTTCTTCTCTTATTTGTCTAGAAATCTCTCCAGGAAAATTTTCTACTTGTTTAATGGGGAAACCCCCATCTTCAATAAATTCTCTCACAACAGGAGAAATTGTTGGTGTAGTGATAATTGTATTACCTTTAGATTTCTGAATTCTTTTATCAAAAGTCATAAAAAGCATTAATAAATCTTCAAAACTTATTTCTAATCCATTTTCATCTATCACTAATATTCTTGAGCCATCTACATCAAAACAAACTCCAAGATGGCTATTTGATGCTTTTACAATATCTGCTGTGTTTCTTATTGTATTAACACTAGGTATAGCAGTTGAAGATCTTTCACGGTAATGAGTGTTTAATGCAATAACTTCAACACCAATTTCATTGATCAAAAGTGGAGTTATTCTTCCTGTTGGTCCATATGAACAATCTACAACAACCTTTAAATTCGCTTTCTTTATCCTTTTTTTATCAACAAATTGTTGAAGGGATTTAATATAGATATCAGCTGTCTGTGGTATTGCTGTTATTTGCCCAATTTCATTAGGATCGACTCTTCTTACTTGTTGAGGATAATTATTATAAGATTCGATTATTTTTTGAATCTCTGATTGTGCTAATTCAATTCCTCCAGCATCCAAGAATCTAATTCCAACATCTTCACTATATAAATGACCTCCTGAGAAATAAACACCTCCACTCGCCCCAAACCGTCTAATTGTAAATTGTAATAATGGAAAAGTACAATCTGAAAGATTTAAAAGATTAATTCCCGTTGACATCTGACCGGATGTATAAGCTCTCTTTAACATCCGACTGTCATTATGATAGTCTCTCCCCATTACAATTGATTCTCCTTGTTTTAATAGACTACCATGAATTGATCCTATGGAACTTGAAATCTCTGGAGTAAACACATAGTTTGCTTTTCCTATGATTCTACCGTCCTTTTTTAACTCGTTAAGATTTTTTATTGGATTATGTATCATTAACTACTACTTTTTCTAAATCTCAGTAAAATTTCAATTGGAAATTATATATGATTAAAAGCTAAATAAAAATATATAACTTTAACGTTTTTACAATATTTTTGTCATCTCTTTAGTATTTAAGAAATGAACAATTATGTACTTATAACTAAAATCGATTTATTAAATTTTATTCATGAAGAGAAAGAAAAAATGACTGAAATTTTAGGTTCATTCTGTCTAGTCTTACATAGCCACCTCCCATGGGTTCTAGGACATGGAGTATGGCCTCATGGAATGGATTGGGTTAATGAGGCAGCAGCAGAAACATATATCCCCATTCTTATAGAATTATATAAACTAGTTGATGATGGGTATCATCCAAAACTCACTGTTGGTCTCACTCCAGTTTTGTGTGAAATGCTTCGAAATCCTAAATTTACAGTAGGATTCTTAGGATATTTAGAAGAAAAATATAACGCTGCTCTACATGATTTTGAAGATTTTACAACTAATAAATATGAAGAAGGGAGAATTAAATTAACAAAATGGTGGCAAGAGTTCTATGAACGAGTGAAAGATAATTTTATCCATAGGTATAATAGGGATATTGTGGGAGCATTTAAAAATCTTCAAGATATGGGACTTGTTGATATTATAACTTGTGGAGCCACTCATGGTTATGCACCACTCCTTTCTAAAGATTCTTCCATCGATGCCCAATTTAAAACTGGTGTCGATAGTTATAAGCATCATTTTGGCAGAGCTCCTACAGGTGCTTGGTTGCCTGAATGTGCATATCGCCCAGGATATCGATGGAAAAATCCGATAACTGGGGAAGAATTTAATCGTCCAGGTGTAGAATATTTTCTTGCGAAAAATGGTTTGAAATACTTTTTTATTGATACTACTTTGCTCTTAGGAGGAAAATCTCAAGGAGTCTATGCTGCCCGATTTCCTTTACTTGCTGAACTCTGGAAACAATTTGAATCCCAATATGAAGAAATCCCAACTTCGTTTGAAAAATCTCAATATGAAGCATATTTAGTATCCACTGATCCTAGCACTCCTGGACCGGTTGGATTTTTTACAAGAGATGAAAAAACAGGGATTGTGGTATGGAGTGGTGAACATGGATATCCTGGTTGTGCGGAATATCTCGATTTTCATAAAAAACATTATCCTGGGGGCCTGAGATATTGGAAAGTCACAGAAGCTAAACTGGATCTAGGAAAAAAAATGTTGTATTGGCCTGATGATGTCCCAGGAAAATTAGATGAAAACGCAGGCCATTATCTAAATCTCATTAAAGATATTTTGAGAGATTATAACAATAAAAATGGAAATAAAGGCATAATTGTGGCGCCATATGACGCAGAACTATTTGGTCATTGGTGGTTTGAGGGAAACTGGTGGTTAGCTAGAGTTCTTCGGTGGATAGAGGATGATCCAGAGGTAGAATTGACAAATAGCAGAATATACGTAGAAAATAATCCCCCCAATAAGGTTGTATCTGTGATTGAGGGGTCATGGGGGCAAGCTAGTTCTCATTGGGTTTGGCTTAACGAGTGGACGACTTGGACATGGGAAAGAATATACGAATGCGAGGTTAAAAGTGAAAATATCATCGCAAAATACAAGGATTCTCAAGATCCAAATTTAGTAAAAATTCTTAAGCAAATGGCTCGGGAACTTTTGTTATTAGAGAGTAGTGATTGGCAATTTCTAATAACAACTTGGTCAGCAAGAGATTATGCAGAGAATAGGATTGCATTGCACTATGAAAATTTCAATAGACTATATAATATGGCTAATAAATATGGGAGTGGACAAAATGTCGAAGAAGGTGAATGGCACTTTTTAGGAACAATTGAAGCTGTAGATGATATATTCGAAGCCCTAGACCTTGAACCTTTTGCAAAAAAATAAGACCTGTGAAATGAAAACTTTAATATAATTTATAACGTGAAACTATACATCAAACACATTTTAAAGGGGAACATTTAGAAATGGTTAGTAAGAGTGAATATGAAAAAATTGCACAAATTTTAGCTATTTTAGGGGGCATTGTTGGGTTAATTGAAGGTATTATGAGCATTGTTGGAGGAAGGGGCATTGTAGAATTCGATCTTGGGTTTGTAAGTAGAGTAGTCTCTGGGATTATTGCGATAATACTTGGTATAATTGTTCTTTTAAGTGCTTTAAAGCCTGATGATCCAATCCCTTTCAATGGTATACTTTTGATTATTTTAGGTATTGTTATGATAATCTTTAGTTCATTGATTGGAGGAATTTTAGTACTCCTTGCAGGGATTCTTCTATTACTATAAAAGCATTTTTTTTTTATTTAATTTTATTTTCTTCAATTTTTATTCTTTTTTTTGAAATTATCTAAAATTTTTAAATAATAAAGTTAATTATGTTTTAGAATATAATTACGCAAATATTTCAGATAAGTTGATTAGATTGAATGACAAATTTAAACAGCTCCACAAGATAATTGTAAAACTTATGCGGAAATTTAAAGTACCTGGATTAGCAATTAGTATTTTATATAATGATAATATTATATATGGGAAAGGATTTGGAGCTCGTAACCTTGAAGAGAATCATCCTATGACACCAGATACTCTAATAGGAATTGGTAGTATATCAAAATCTTTTACAGCTCTTTTAATATTGAAGTTGAAAGAGATAGGCTTACTGAAATTAGATGATTCAGTAAGTAAATATTTAGAAATAGAACCCTTTTTGAGCCATCCAGACATCACTCTTGCTCATCTCTTATCACATAGTAGTGGAATACCCTCTGTTGACGCACAATGGCTTCCTATTGCAATTACTTATGGGGATTATCAACGAATTTATCCGATGTCCTCAGATGATGATTACTTTTACCATATTTCAGAAACAAAAAATGAAATCTTCTTTAAACCGGGAGAAAAATTTTTCTATAATAATGATATGTTCACACTTCTGGGAATGATAATAGAAAAATTAACCGGGAAGTCTTTCAGTGAAGTATTAAGTAAAGAAATTTTGATACCTTTAGAAATGAATCGTGCTACAGTTAAACAAGAGGATCTCGAGAAAGATCCAGAAAAGAATTATATAACGGGTTACATCCATAAGGGTACGGAGGAAAAATTACAATTTGATAAACCTAAATTACCTTTCTCAAAATATCTTCAAGCACCTGGTGGGTTATATACTTCCATGCATGAAATGTTAAATTATGCTACTTTTTTATTACATAAAGGAGTTTTCAAAGAAAAGCAAATAATTAAGTCGGATTCAGTAGATTTACTCTGGACTCCCCGAATTAGATCTCCCTATGGTTATGGTAAGGATCCTAAATACTGTTTAGGTTGGATTAGAGAAGAAGATTTTTTGGGACACACCCTATATCATCATAGTGGAGGGCTTGGTGTAAGTACTTCCTTTTTTGGTTTGATCCCAGAGAAGAATATAGCAGTGAGTGTTGCTGAAAATGATGATAGTGGAATTAGTGGAATAATTGGAGTATGTGCCTTAACATTGATGATTGGAGAAGATCCTGAAAAAGTTAACGAAAAACTAAAACTAGTTGAAATTTATGATAAAATTGCTGGAAGTTATAAATCATCTTTAGGTTTGTATAAACTAGAAGTCTCATTTAAAGCTTTATCGATCTATATTAAAGTTGAAACCGATGATGGAGTCTTTAATTTTCCTCTTATTATTAAAGATTTTGATAATTTAACTTTTAGTCTATTTTCAACAATTCTTTCAACGCTTCAAGAAGTAAAATTCTATCAAGATGCTACTACAGGAAAAGTGGAATATGTGACTTATGATCGATACCTTTACCATAAATCTTAAAATTCAAATTCAAAATTGGATATTATGGCCACCAATTCCACATCCAATTCCACCAAGAAAACAGAAAGAAAAAGAATATAAAAAAGAGCACAAAATCAAAAATACCTAAAACCAAACCAATGATAGCCATTGAAGGAGTTTCATCTCTACTTAATCCAATACCTCCCATAATTATTGCTATTATCCCTAAAACAATTCCCACATAAAATATTCCAAAAATCATTCCTAATATTCCACAAATCAATGCTGTAGTTCCATAACTATTACTAATACCAGTGTATTTTTTTTGATATGTTTGAACGGGATATGGTTGTGATTGTTGAGGTACTTGTTGTATTTGAGGTTGCACTTGTGGGATTCCTTGCTCTTTTAAAGCTTTTCCACAGTTAGGACAAATATTCCATGATTCCTCCACTTCTTTACCGCAATAAGTGCAATATGGGCTCATAATTTTAAGGATGTTTTTTATTTTTTTTTATGGTTTTTTCATTAATTAATGTTATTCATTATTTATCTTTTTTTATATAGATACTAATTATATCTCTTGTCCTAATTCGATAGTACGATCCCTGATTTGAGAATTGCTACTAATCCTACAATTTGGGGCAATTATCGCTTTCTCTAAGACTACATTATCTCCGATCTCACAATTATTGCAAATTATACTTTCCTTTATAATGCAACCAGAACCAATCTTTATTTCATCCCATATGACACTCTTTTCAATAATTGTATCTTCGCCAATTGTTACGTTATGACCTATTGAAGTCAATTCTCTAATTTTTACTCTATTCTCTAACTGGACAAATTCCCCGAAACAGGATGGCTTACCAATTGTAATGTTTTGTCCAGAGTTTATTATTCCCATCACATAAACTCCATCATATTCAACACCATTAGGCAAAATAGGCCAAGCATATTTACGTAACAAATCCCAGTTAGCCCAAAGATAGGTGGTCGAATTTCCTGCATCCATCCAATAATAATTTTCGACA